>NZ_KV821510.1:19600-25278 GCF_001815675.1 Neisseria sp. HMSC065D04 | reverse complement strand
TAGGGGATTTTGGGGAATTTTGCAAAGGTCTCTAGCTGCTCAAATAAGATGGATATAACAAAAGGTCGTCTGAAAACTTTTCAGACGACCTTTTCCACATCCGTATCTCAAACGTGATGAATGACCAGTTTCTTGCCCTGATAGTCCAATACGTCCACATCCATATCAAACAAATCTTTAATATTTTCAGCAGTAAAAATGTCGTTCGGCGCGCCGGTCATGGCGACTTGTCCGTTTTTCATGGCGACGACGTGGTCGGCGTAGGCGGCGGCTTGGTTGATGTCGTGCAGGACGACGACGGTGGTGCGTTTGTGTTCGCGGGTCAGCCGCTGGAGCAGCTGCATGAGGGCGCGGGCGTGGTACATATCGAGGTTGTTGAGCGGTTCGTCCAAGAGGACGTAATCGGTGCTTTGGCAGAAGACCATGGCAATCATGGCGCGTTGGCGTTGTCCGCCGGAGAGTTCGGTCAGGTAGCGGTTGGCAAAGCTGTCCAGTTTGAACTCGGAAAGTGCGTTTTCGACGATGGCGAGGTCTTCGGGGGTCGGTCTGCCTTGGTGGTAGGGATAACGCCCGAACATGAGCAGATCGCGAACGGTAATGCGGCTCATGACGCTGTTTTCTTGGGTCAGGATGGAGAGCGTTTTTGCCAGCTCGGCGGTGGGCGTGGTCGAAACATCTTTGCCGGCGTAACTGATGCTACCCTGTTCCAGCGGGCGGAGACGCGCCATGAAGGAGAGGAGCGTGGATTTGCCTGCGCCGTTTGGACCGATGAGCGCGGTGATGCCGCCTTCGGGGATGTCGAGGCTGACGTTGTTGAGGATGGGGTTGCTGCCGATGTGGAAGCTGACGTTGCGGATGGTAATCATGATGGGTGTGATGTGTGGATTTGTTTTCAGACGACCTCCGAACATGAGAGGTCGTCTGAAAAGGATGGGCTT
Source organism: Neisseria sp. HMSC065D04 (assembly GCF_001815675.1). Taxonomy (NCBI): domain Bacteria; kingdom Pseudomonadati; phylum Pseudomonadota; class Betaproteobacteria; order Neisseriales; family Neisseriaceae; genus Neisseria; species Neisseria sp. HMSC065D04. The sequence continues at coordinate 24,340 of NZ_KV821510.1, read as the reverse complement.
CAGATTTCGCGAACGATGACGAATTGGGGATTGTCTGCCAAATCAATCAAGAAGGCTTTAACACGCGCCTGCCAGAGTTCGCCGAAGCGTTTGAGTTCTTCTGCGGTGGCGGTGCCGCTGACAGCTTTGGGCATGATGTCGCGCATTTCGGGGGCGAAGGGCTGCATGGCGGCGTTGAGGCTGACGGCGACGGTTTTGCCGTTGTCTTTGCGGCGCAGGGTCAGCGTGCCTTCGATGTCGGCATCGAAACTCAACAGGTTGCGGCGGGCGAAGCGTCCTTGCGGGCCGACGCCGCCGAAGCCGGTTTCGGGAGCGGCACCGGTTAAGAGTTGGACGACGGATGCGGTAACGCCGACCGTGCCTTCGTCGCGCGCACCCTGCATGGCGGCTTCGATTCCGCCGCGCTGCGGCAGGTCGCTGCCATAAAGTGCTTTCAGGCCTTTAAGCGTCATGAGGTACGCGCCTGCAACGGTGGGGCAGGAGTGTCCGCACAGGCGGACGGCATCGGCGTAGCGATACTGCATGATGCCCTCCTCTGCCGCGCCGAGAAATTCGGCGAGCGCGTCTTGGACGGTCAGCGTCGGGGCTTGCTCGAAAAATTCGGGAAAATGTTCTTGAGTCATACGGTATCCTTTTGCTTTAAAGAGGTCGTCTGAATCTGTTTTCAGACGACCTTTGTGCTTATTTCAACAGGGTGCGTTTATCGTTGATAAACATTTCGGCAATTTTACTTGAACCGAACGGGTTGAGGTGGTTGGTATCGAAATACACCGGCAGCCCGTCTATAAGTTTATCCGCGGGGATGTACTGCATAAAGTCCACCCACTGCACGCCGCGGTGCTGCTTCACGATTTTTTCGACTTCGTCTTCCGACTTGGCAGAATCGCGGATTTCTGCCTTTTTATCCTCTGAAACATAATTGATGTCGATACCGAGCTTTTGTCTCAGATAATAACGCCGCAACGGCAACTGCCCGTCCATAGGCGTATCGGCCAAAACGTACACTTTTTTGCCCGCCTTCACCAAATCCTCCAGCATTGTGTTGAACCGTTCCAAAAATTCCGGTTTGGCGGTATGGAGGAACCAGCGTTGCGAAATGATGATGACAGGATAGTCTTTGGTTTTTTGTTCGATAAACCTGTTGTACGGATTGCAGCGGTCGGCGCGGCGGTCGCTGTCGGGCAGGACGAATCCGAACGCGGTGGCGCAGCTGTTGGACGTGATGACGTCTGCCGACCAGCCTTCTTTTTTGCCGACGATGTCGAGGAACGGGCTCAAATGGGCGGCATGCGAGTCGCCGATGACCAAAACTTCAGGTTTTTGGTTTGCCGCGCCGACGGCGCAATCGGTTTTGGTCAGCGTGTCCGCGCAAATTTTGCTTTCATCGGCTTTGTACAAACTGCTTTCAAACGCGGCAGGTTTGGCGGTCATCAGGTAGGTTGCCGCAGGAATCAGCAGCGCGAAATAAGCCACCATGCTCCATTTGAATTTCGCCGTCGTAAAATTCTTCGCCTTCCGCGCCGGCGTTTCCACAAAATAATAAGACAACACCGACAACAGCAGCATGATGATGACTGCCAGCGCCGATGCAGCAAGCGGAAGCTGGGCGTCCATATAAATGTAGCGCATCAGCGCCAACACCACCCAGTGCCACAAATACAGCGAATACGAAATCAACCCGATAAACACCACCGGCTTGAGGCTCAACAGTTTGGACGTATTGAAACCTTCCTGCATCTGCAATGATTTGCCCGAATAAATCAAACCGCCAACCGCCAGACAGCAAAGCAGCCGTTCGATGTTTCCCGCGCCGGGCAGGACGCCGTAGGGCAACACCAGCGTGGCGGCGATGACCGCCATCATCAGCCATCCGAACAGCGGCGTACTGGCTTTGTCGTTTTGTTCGGCAGGCGGAATAAAGGCAAAAAGCGAACCGACCAACAGCTCATAAGCGCGCACATGCGGCAGGAAATACGCCTCCATGCCCAAAGTCGGCAACAGCGCGGAAAACAGGCTGATGACAATCAGCAAAAGGATAAACGTCCGCACATTGCGCCGTTTGCTGAGACGGAAAAACAAAATCAGCAACGCGGGGAAAATAAAGTAAAACTGTTCTTCCAACGACAGCGACCAAATGTGCTGCAACGGCTTTTCCGTCGCATCCGCATCAAAATAGCCGCCGCGGCGGGCAAAGAACAGGTTGGCGGCAAACAGCAAGGCATAGACGGCGGATTTGACGTATTGGCGCAAATCGAAAGACAAAAAGAAAATGGCGGCAACGACCGTCGTGCAAAGCAATACACAGGCAAAGACAGGCAAAATGCGTTTGGCGCGGCGTTTGTAAAACTCAAGAAACGAAAAACTGCCGTCGCGAATCTCGCGGCTGATAATGGTCGTGATCAAATATCCCGACAACACGAAAAACATATCCACGCCCAAAAAACCACCCGGCAGCCATTGGGGATCGATATGAAATACGATGACGGATAAAACGGCCAATGCCCGTATCCCGTCCAAATCAGGACGGTATTTCAACACTTTACTCATAGCACGCACCTTGATAGTGATGCTTAATATGAGTAAGAACCCGATATTTAGTTTCATTCACGCCGTCAAATCTAAGGACGTGCAAAACGAAATATCCCGTTTGGAAATAGTGGTTTACGCCATTCGAATTCAGGCTGGGAAAGTTTTCAGACGACCTACCGCTTGCGTTTCAGCACCAAATATAAAAACACCAGCCCGCCCGCAAATTCAACCACTACGCTCAACACCGCCTTCATGCCGAGCAGGTGTTCGAACACGGTTTGCCCGCCGACCAGCAGGATGCCGCCGACGCACACCGTCATCGGCAGCCGCACGCTATGGCGCACGCTCGGGGCAAAATGGTTGGCAAGCGCGGCAGCCAGCAGTCCGAAGAAGCTGACCGGCCCGACCACCGCCGTCGCCGTCGCCACGAGCGCGGCAATCCAAAGCAACAGCCACAAAGTATTGCGCGTGTAGTTTATGCCCAAATTAATCGTTTGGTCGCGTCCCAAAAGATGGACGTCCAGACGGTGCCGCTCGCGCCAAACCACCACCGCGCTCGCCAGCAGAATCAGCGCGCCCACGCCCAAAAGCTCGCTGTGGACGGTATTGAAGTTCGCAAACATATTCGCCTGCGCCGCCGTAAATTCCTCCGGATCAATCATGCGCGTCAACAGCGAAGAGAGGCTGCGGAACAAAATCCCGAAAATCACGCCGATCAAAATCATGCGCGACAAATCGCGTCCGCCCTGCCGGATGAGCGTGTAAAACAAAAGCAGCGAGCCGCCCATCATCATCACCAGCTCAAAGCCTAACTTGCCCGTCAGCGGCAGCGACGTATAGCCCACCCCGCCCAAGGCAAACAGCAAAAGCGTTTGCAAAAACACATACAGCGAATCGAAGCCCAAAATCGAAGGCGTAAGGATCGGGTTGTTCGTCAACGTTTGGAAAAGCTGGGTCGAAACCCCGACCGCATACGCCACCAGCAGCAAAGCCGCCAGCTTGGTCAGCCGCAGCTGCAACACAAAATCCCAATCGCCTTGGATGTTCAAAGTCAGGAACAAGGTGCAACAAGCGAGCAGCAAGATAAACGCCGCCCACAGCGGACGGGAAGAACCCTGCATAAACGCAACTTTGTTCGGGCGAAGCGTGCTACGCTTGTTTTCAGACGACATGGGCAGGCTTCCTCAACAAAATCCACAAGAACAACACCGTACCCAACACACCGAACACGGTTGAGACCGGAATCTCAAACGGGAACACAATCACGCGTCCCAAAATATCGCACAAAAGCACCAGCGACGCACCGAGCAAAGCCACCGCAGGCAGGCTTTGGCGCAGCTTGTCGCCCATCAGGCGGCTGATGATGTTCGGCACGACCAGCCCGATAAACGGAATATTGCCGACCGTTACCAACACCAGCGACGTAATCAGCGCGACAATCACCAAGCCTACCCACAACACCGCCGTCCGGTTCAGACCCAGATTCACGCTCACCGTCTCGCCCAAGCCCAAAATCGTCAGTTGGTCGGCAATTAAATACGCCGCCAACGCCAAGCCGCCCGTCAGCCACAGCAATTCGTAACGCCCTAACAGCACGCCCGAAAAATCGCCCTGCTGCCACACGCTTAACATCTGCATCATCTCAAACTCATACGCGATAAACGTCGCCACCGCCTCGATAACGCCGCCGAAAATAATCCCCACCAGCGGCACCATCAACTGCGCCGTCGGCGGCAAACGGCGTATCAGCATCATAAACACCAGCATGCCCGCCAACGCCGCCACGGCCGCCACCGACATTTTCGCCGTCAGCCCGGCAGCCGGAAACATCAGCGTCATCACCAACACACCCAACGCCGCGCTCTGACTCGCGCCCACCATAGACGGCTCGACAAAACGGTTGCGCATCAAAATCTGCATAATCATCCCCGCCACCGCCATCGACGCCCCCGTCAGCACAATCGCAAACGTGCGCGGCAGGCGGCTGACCAGCATCAATTCCGTGCTGTCAGACAATGTCCAGTGAAACACATCTGCCCAGCGGAAATTGCCGACGCCCACCGACAGGCTGACGACAAACAGCACCACCAGCACAAAGCAGTTGATTAAATTTAAAGATAAAGGTTTGACGGACATAAGGGAAAAATAATTCAGATGGAAAAACAAACGCCGTAAAGACGATATAGTGGATTAACTTTAAACCAGTACGGC
>NZ_KV821510.1:14416-19500 GCF_001815675.1 Neisseria sp. HMSC065D04 | reverse complement strand
CGTCGCCTTGTCCTGATTTAAAGTTAATCCACTACAACAAGGTCGTCTGAAAACAGACAGGGGCAGTTCGGGCAAAATTTAGACCGGCTTTCGCCCTAAAAAATCGTGCTAACGATACCATTTACTATAAAAATAAACAATATTTGCACAAATAATAACCATTCTTATACACCTCGTCTGAAAACACTTGCCCCATACAAAAAACGCCCCGACAGCCTTTTCAGACGACCTCCCGCCCTGCCAACCACCCGCCCATCCCGCACCACTGCCCCGCCCGTCCGAAACGCGTTATACTTCCCAATTAACTGTCCGACCCACCCGCTTCAGGAGAACACCATGCCCGAACAAAACCGCATCCTCTGCCGCGAACTGAGCCTGCTCGCTTTCAATCGCCGCGTTTTGGCGCAGGCGCAGGATGAAAACGTACCGCTTTTGGAACGTTTGCGGTTTTTGTGCATCGTCTCTTCCAATCTCGACGAATTTTTCGAGGTACGCATGGCATGGCTCAAACGTGCGCAAAAAATGAATCCGCACGAGCGTTTGGACAACGGCACCACGCCGTCCGAAACCATCGCCGCTGTCGCCGCCGAAGCGCACGCGCTGATACAGGAGCAATACCGCCTGTTCAACGAAGTCTTGCAGCCCGAACTGGGCAAACAAGGCATCCATTTCTACCGCCGCCGCAACTGGACGGCAAGGCAGCAGAAATGGATCGAGCAGTATTTCGACGCCGAACTGCTGCCCATCCTCACCCCTATCGGACTCGACCCGTCGCACCCCTTCCCGCGCCCGCTGAACAAATCGCTCAACTTCGCCGTCGAACTTGAAGGTACGGACGCATTCGGCCGCCCCTCCGGCATGGCGATTGTACAAGCCCCGCGCATCCTGCCGCGCGTCGTCCCCCTACCCGCCGAATTGTGCGACGGCGGCAGCGGCTTCGTTTTCCTTTCCTCCATCCTGCACGCCCACGTCGGCAAACTCTTCCCCGGCATGACGGTTAAAGACTGCCACCAGTTCCGCCTCACCCGCGACAGCGACCTGACCGTCGATGAAGAAGACCTCAAAAACCTGCGCGCCGCCATTCAAAACGAATTGCACGACCGCGAATACGGCGACGGCGTGCGCCTCGAAGTTGCCGACACCTGCCCGCCCCACATCCACGACTTCCTGCTCGCCCAGTTCAAACTCACCCCCGCCGAGCTTTACCAAGTCAAAGGCCCGGTCAACCTCGTGCGCCTTAATGCCGTGCCCGATTTGGTTGACCGTCCCGACCTCAAGTTTCCCGCACGCGGGGCAGGTCGTCTGAAAGCATTGCGCAAGAACGGCTCTATTTTCAAACTGGCGAAACAATCGCCCATCCTGCTGCACCATCCGTATCAGTCCTTTGACCCCGTCGTCCACATGATACGTGAAGCCGCCGCCGATCCCGCCGTCCTCGCCGTCAAAATGACCATTTACCGCACCGGCAGCAATTCCGAACTCGTCCGCGCCCTCATGAAAGCCGCCCTTGCCGGCAAACAAGTGACCGTCGTCGTCGAACTCATGGCGCGTTTTGACGAAGCCAACAACGTCAACTGGGCGCAACAGCTTGAAAACGCAGGCGCACACGTCGTTTACGGCGTATTCGGCTACAAAATCCACGCCAAAATGGCACTCGTCATCCGCCGCGAAAACGGCGCACTCAAACGCTACGCCCACCTCGGTACCGGCAACTACCACCAAGGCACATCGCGCATCTACACCGACTTCGGCATCATCACCGCCGACGACCAAATCACCGCCGACGTGAACACCCTCTTTATGGAAATCACAGGCTTGGGCAAACCGGGTCGTCTGAACAAACTCTACCAAAGTCCGTTCACCCTGCACAAAATGGTCATCGACCGCATCGAGCGCGAAATCCAACACGCCAAAGCAGGCAAGCCCGCCCGCATCCGCGCCAAAATGAATTCGCTGATCGAACCGAGCATCATCGACGCCCTCTACCGCGCCAGCAGCGCAGGCGTACAAATCGACCTCATCGTACGCGGCATGTGTACCCTGCGCCCCGGCGTCAAAGGCCTGTCCGAAAACATCCGCGTCCGCTCCATTATCGGCAGACAGCTCGAACACTCCCGCGTTTACTGCTTCCACAACAACGGCGCAGACGACACCTTCATCTCCAGCGCAGACTGGATGGGGCGCAACTTCTTCCGCCGCATCGAAGTCGCCACCCCGATTTTCACGCCCGAACTCAAAGCCCGCGTCATCCACGAAGGCATCGAAATGGCGCTGCAAGACAACACCCGCGCCTGGCTGATGCAGCCCGACGGCAGCTACATCCGCGCCCAACCCGAAAACGGCGAACCCGCCTTCAGCCTGCAAGAAAGTTTGTGGGAAATGTACGGCAGATAAAGCGCGGCAACACAAAAGGTCGTCTGAAATTAGTTTTCAGACGACCTTTTGACTTAAGGCGATACAGGGCTTGCCATTGACTGACGGGATGAAACAGAAACGCTCACTCCGGATCGTCCGTAAACGCATTCGCCCGAAATATCGGCACGAACGTCAACAGATAAAGCACGAACACGGCGGCGGTCAGAATCGCGGGGATGGTGATGAAGAATATCGGATTCACGTTCATTAAAACAGCGCGCGAGACGGCGGCGACGAAGAGGATGGGGACGGCGATGCGGCAGAGCTTGGGGTAGTCGAGCTTGGTAAAACCGCTGTGCCACAGTCCGGCAGTCAGCCACACCATCATCACGCCGCCCATCATGCCGCCGAGGGTAATCAGGTGCAGGGGCGCGGAGGCGGGCAGGTTTTGCAGTTTCGCCGCGCCTGTCCACAGATAGCCTGCGGCGGCAAAAAGCTGGAGCAGGTAATAGGTACGGACGTAGTGTTTGCGCAAGAGTTCGTGATGGTGCAGTTCGCGCAGCTTGGCAAGCAGGATGAAACCGACGGCGAGCGCGGTAAAACCGGCGGTTTGCGTGGGTAGCCAAAGTTCGGCGGCGGCGTGCAGCAGCAGGAAGGTGATGGCGATGTTTTTATAGACGACGTTGGGAATGAATACGGGGTCTTTCAGACGGCATTCTTTGAGGGCTTCCGCACCCAAAAGGACACTGACGCGGACGGATACGAACATGACCGCCGCCATGTTCAGATGCACTTGCGCGCGCAACAGGTTCAAATCGCCGATGACGGCATAGGCCGTCTGAAAAACGGTAAACGCGGCAAGCAGCATCAGCAGGGCAAAATTGTCAGTGTTGCGGTCAAGCCAAATCAGCCAGGCGCAGAACAGCAGCAACACCAGCCAATAGGCGGCAACGAAAAACGAAGCGGTTTGTGGCGCAAACGGCAGCAGGACGGATGCGGCGAGCAACAGCGCCGCCAAGACGGTGGCAACGGGTTTCAGACGACCTTTATAGCCCGTCCATTCGAGCATGGCGGCAGTCAGAAAACCACCGTATGCCGCAGGCAGCATAAGTTCTAAGAAGATTTGGCGGTGCAGGACGATGGCGCCAGGGCTGATGAAAAACACCAGCGCACCGAGTATGGCAAGCACCGCCGCGCCGACGAAAAACGGCCGCATGGGGTGGGTGAAAAATTTATTCATGACTTGGCTTGATTCTGCATGAAGATGCTTTCTGATATGGATTTATTGGGCGGACAGGGCCGTATCTTTTGCCAAAGAGGCAAGCCTGCGGCTTGCTTGCCCTCTCCCTAGCCCTCTCCCACGGGGAGAGGGAATTGGGCTGTCGAGCCTGAACATTTTCAGGTTTACCTGCCATCTAATTCCCAATCTTGCACTCTTTGATTTTCAGCAACTTGATTCCCTCTCCCCGTGGGAGAGGGTTAGGGAGAGGGCAACGAACCGCAAGGTTTGTCAGATACTCAAATGCCCGTATCATTCATATTATTGATATTATTGTTCGAATTGTATTATTTTCAATAATAATAAATAACCCTAAACCAATATAAATAACAGCCATTATCCAACGACTAAACTTCTCTACAATTTCACCAACACCTGAAATATTAGCCAATCTTTGTGCTGTATATACTAAAACAAAAATCAATATTAAAAATACAAGAAGAGTAACTAATAAGTCGACAAGATCTAAAGTCACAAAGTAAGGAACAAAAAGTCCAATATTATCTGCACCACAACTAGCAACTGTAACCAAAGCAACAATACCGACTAATTTTGACAACCCTTTTTCATCCAATTCTTTTTTAGCTCTTTTTTCGCCCTCACAATCGTCGTAAATAGCAACTTTAATACCTAAGTAAATCGGTATTAAACCTAATAAACCCAACATCCATTTTTCCGGAACATAATTCAAAACAAAAGCTAGAAATAAACTAACTAATATTAAAATTACAGAACCTAAATATTGTCCGATATAAATATCTCGATATTCTTTTCTAGTATTTGCTCTAGCAAAAAATATTAATAGTATTACCAACAAATCTACTGCTGTAGCAATATATAAAACAGCAGCAGTAATCACAGTCGAAAACATAAAGCACCTCATAATGAATCCCCTGCCCCTTGGCACCACGGCTTTTTCAAAAACCGAATCGCGTTCGGATAACAGATTCGTATCTTTCGCTAAAGAAGCAAGCCTGCGGCTTGCTTACCCTCTCCCTAGCCCTCTCCCACAGGGAGAGGGCTAGGGCTATCGAATCCGAGCATTTTCAATGTTTACCTGCCAACTGATTCCCAATCCTACACCCTCTGATTTTCAGAAACCTAATCCCCTCGCCCCGTGGGAGAGGGTTAGGGAGAGGGCAACGAACCGTAAGGTTCGTCAGAAATTCAAATCCCCCATTACTCATAATAATGAATCCCCTGAAACTCTCTTGCCACCACGGCTTCTTCAAAAGCCGAATCGCGTTCGGACAGCAGATTCGTACCTTTCACCGAAGAGGCAAGCCTGCGGCTTGCTTACCCTCTCCCTAGCCCTCTCCCACGGGGAGAGGGAATCGGGCTGCCAAACCCTAACATTTTCAGGTTTACCTGACATCTGATTCCCAATCCTACGGCCCTCTGATTTTCAGCAACCTGATCCCCTCGCCCCGTGGGAGAGGGTTAGGGAGAG
>NZ_KV821510.1:6848-14316 GCF_001815675.1 Neisseria sp. HMSC065D04 | reverse complement strand
CCACCACGGCTTCTTCAAAAGCCGAATCGCGTTCAGATAGCGGCGTAGGCAGGGTCATCACGTTTTGCACGTTCATGCCCTTAGTGGAAAGCAGCATGATTTCATGGCTCAGGCGCGCGGCTTCGAAGCGGTCGTGCGTTACCAGCATACACGCCATGCCCTGCCGCTCGATTTTTTCCACCAGCATGGCAACCAAAATATCGCGCAAATCGCGGTCCAAACCGACAAACGGCTCGTCCAGCAAGGCAAGGTCGCAGCCGCACAGCAGCAGGCGCAAAAACGCTACCCGTTTCGCCATGCCACCGGACAACTCGGTCGGATATTTGTTCAAATCGCCCGCAGTCAGCCCGACTTTCGCCGCCAGCGCGATGATTTCGTCCTCATCGGGTTTGTCCATAAAAATCGCGATATTCTGCATCGCGGTCAGGTTTTCCGGCAGGCGGTTTTCCTGAAACAGAAAACCCGTTTTGCGGAAAGTATTGCGTATTGTGCCCGATTTTGGCGTTTCCAAGCCCGCAATCAGCCGCAAAACCGTCGTCTTGCCGCAGCCGCTCGGCCCGAACAAGGCTTTCACTTCGCCATGTTGCAGGTTCAAACTGAAATCGCGCACGATGGGGTCGCGGAGAATTTCAAAACGCACGTTTTCAAGACAGAGCATCATCTCCTCCACGGCATAAACAAAATTTCCAAAGGCTTGGTAATCAGGTATTCAAACAGCGACACAAACACGATAACCAGCACCACATAAGCCATCACCGTCGAAGTCTCCAACATCGCCCTCGCGTCCGCAATCCGTGCGCCCACGCCTTCGCTCGCGCCCAAGAGTTCCGCCATAATCACCACCTTCACCCCCATCGCCACCGCCACGCCGACGCTGGAAATCACATAGCCCGTCAGATGCGGGATATACAGATAACGGATTTTTTTCAGACGGCCTAATTTATAAGCGTCAAACAACTCCTCATGCTGCTTGTTCACGCTCGCCATCCCGACCGCCGCACTCGCAAACGTCAGCGGCGCAACCAACACAATGATGGTAAACAACACGCTCGGATTGCCGAAACCGAACCAAAACAATGCCATCACCACCCAAATAATCGGCGGCATCGCCAACAAAACCGTAATCACAGGCTTAAGCAACGCCATCGCCGTCTTAAAACTGCCCGCCACCAGCCCCGCCGCCAACCCCGCCGCCAGCGCAACCGAAATACCCACCACCGACCGCCACAGCGAAATCCCGATTTCGTTTTCCTGAAAATGTTGCAATAAATCCAAAGACTTTTGAAACACCTCCACCGGCGCAGGCAGCATAAACTCACCGAACACGGCACTGCCCCACGCCCACAACGCCACCACCACCATCGCCACGCTCAGACCGGCAAAGCCGCTCCAAAGGTAGTCGATGATGTAAAACACCGCAGGCTGCGGTTTGCGAATTTTGTCGGTTTTAATCATGGTTTGAGTGTTGATTGGTAGGATGGTTTGGGGATGATAGGTCGTCTGAAAAATGGTAATTGGGTTAGATGGAACACCGTAACCCAACGAAACGGTTTGGTTTTCCCAAATATTGTTTTTCAGATGACCTTGGTTTGGGATTCAGTGTTTTGATTGAGATACGCCTGCGGCTAAACCAACCTACGGTTAAACCCGAAATTTAAAAACTTGAGTAAACGAATCTCTCTTATCATTCGTAACATAAACAGGTAAATGGCACTCCGAGGTTAACTGTTTAATAACCATACTTGATGGATGCCCATAGGGATTCGATAAACCAAATGATATTGGAGAGATTATTCTACGCCGTCCTTCACTAAAGTCGTTGAAGAAGTCAATATCAAATCCATTTTTGCTACCATGATGTGGAACTTGTATTGTATTGACTGGCAAATAATATTTACATCGTTTTATCTTATTTTTAAAGTCATCAACGATTGTTTTTAAATGAACATCTCCAGTATAAATACATCCAAGATTAAACCGATTTTTTGAAAAATAATAACGGCAAAATGGATAAAATTTCCAATAATCTTCTCCCATATGAATATAATATATATATGCTGTGCTATCTTTATATTCAATGAGATTAGAATAAAGAACTAGGGAGTTCTGATTAATATTTCCTTCTAATTCTTTATAACATTTTCTAATTTCTTTTATGTGATTAAAAATATATTCAATATCATTTAAATCATTAATTAATATATTATTTTCTCTAAATTTCTTTAGCAATTCTTTGTGTCTTGTTTTATTTTTATAGTTGTATGGTTTATAAATCCAGAATTTCCAAATTTCAAGAGAAAAGTTAATATTTTCCCCGCTTTTTATTTCAGCTCCATCTTCAATTTCAGCTACATCCCTTATTTCCTGATTTGATTCTTCATCCCTACTTTCAACAACCTCTCTAACCCAAATAATTTTCGTTTCACTTCCAAAAAATTCTTTTGGATTATTTAGAATATCCAAAGAATTTTTATATTCACTACCTAACCATTTATAAACAAGAAGTAAAAAATTCTTATCTTCTTCAGAAAGTAAAGGCATGATTACTGTTTTAATTTTACCCACACTATTTTTTAAAATATTAATTTTATTGACATGATCACTATCAAAGTGAGAAATAAATAAAATGTCTATATCTTCATTTTTATCAAAACTATTTGAAATTACTTTATCAACACCTCTTGATATTGAACCGCAATCATATACAACATTAAAGTTATTATTTTCTGTCTTAAATGATTCGCTATAAAATCCCCCTTGCCCTACAGGGTAAAAAGTTCTTTGCATTTTTATATTCATAAAATCACCTATAAAATATTTCTAATTAACTGGTAAATTGGGGCATGACCCAACATTTCAGACAGTTCGACAGTTTTGTTGAGTTTGGCAACCCACGGTTACCACCCGCCGTCATTTCCGCGCAGGCGGGAATCCAGAAGTTTGACGTTGCTGCAATTTTAAAACATTCCTGCAATATCAAAGACTGGATTCCCGCCTGCGCGGGAATGACGGCTCTTTGTGTACTGTTCGAACTATTATCTGATAGGCCGTCTGAAAAGAGTAGGTCGGATACTTGTATCCGACAGCCCCGTTTAGCCGAAATGTCGGATTCAAGAATCCGACCTACGCTACTCTGATAATGTCCTGACAGGCCGTCTGAAAAATGATAAATCAGGTATTCACAACCACCCTACCCTTTTCAGACGACCTCTTTCCCTTTAAGCCAAGAAGAATCCGTTATCCGGCAGCTTGCCGCCCAAAAGTTTCGGGTTGAACTGCATCAGGATTTCGTAAAACTTCAAAATCTCGTTCTTCACTTCACTGCCTTTGGTTACCGTCAGCCGCGCGCCGTCCAAGCCCATGACTAGGGCGGGTTCGGGGGCGGGAAGGTAGTTTTTGCCGATTTTCGCGGCGCTTTGACGGTTGGCGAGTATCCAGTTGAGCGCGTTTTTCAAATCCTGATGGAAGATGTCGAACTGCGCCTTGTGTGCGTGGAAATATTCTTCGTTGGCGATGATGCCCGCCATCGGAATCAGCGGTTTGGTGTCAAACGCCTGCCCCCATGCCTTCACCAAATCAAAGCCGCGCACCACGTTTACGCCCATGGTTTTGCCTTTGAGCATACCCGCACTCGCCATCGGTTCGGGCAGGATGGCGGCGTGGTAGTCCTTGCTCAAAAACAGCCCCACCGCTTCGGGCGGCGTGGCGGTGTAGGTGATGCCGACTTTATGCGCATCGATTTTCAGTTTTTTCAGCAAGGCTTGCAGCACGATGTCGGGCATGTCGTTTTTAAACGGCACAAGGATTTTTTTGCCGGCCAAATCCTGCGGCGAGGCAATCGCGCTGCCTTTGCAGACCAACTGCGTGATGCCGTTGGTCAAAATATTGACCATGCCGACTTTCTGCCCTTGGTTGCGCAGGTTCACGCCGACATTGCTCGGACTCATCATCACTTTAAATTGCCCGCTCGCCACGCCCGCGCGAAGCTGGTCGGGCGAGCGCCAAACCTTGAGCGACACGTCCGCCTGCTTCGCCAACTTGCCCTGCAACACCGCTACGGCGATGGTGACGCTGGGCATCGCCGGCGCGCCGTAAATGGTAAATTGCTCTTTCCCCGCCGCCAACAGCGAAGGCGAAACCCCTGCCGCAGCCAGTGCGGCGGTCATTTTTAAGAAATCACGTCTTTTCAGTTCCATTTTCCAATCTCCATATCGAATCCGTCTGAAATATAGTGGATTAACTTTAAACCAGGACGGCGTTACCTCGCCTAACTTTAAACCAGTACGGCGTTGCCCCGCCTTGTCCTGATTTAAATTTAATCCACTATACAAATGCACTTTCGCCCATTTGTCTAATACGGATAAATTTTGATAATAATTTCTATTTATTATGCTATTAAAGGATTTCGAAGTAAAGGAAGGCTGATCCGGTGTCGCCGCGTTATTGCTTTAAACCGCCTGAAGCGAATCTTTCCGGCGTTTGATTTCATATCAATCATGTTTTAATGAATGGGTCGTCTGAAAACCCGGTTTCGCCCCAATACGGACTGATTTTGTGTTTCAGACGACCTTTTTGACATTCCCGCCCCCGCCCGCTATGCTGACGGCTGCCATCACTCATTCTACTTTCCATGAAAACGATTCCCCCGCGCCGCGCTGTTTACGCAGGCAGTTTCGACCCGCCGACGCTCGGTCATCTTTGGATGATAAAAGAAGCGCAGGCGCTTTTTGACGAACTCGTCGTCGCCATCGGCATCAACCCTGAAAAACGCAACACCTACACCATAGACGAACGCCGCGCCATGCTCGAAGCGATTACGGGCGACTTCCCCAACGTCCGCATCTGCGTATTTGAAAACCGCTTCCTTGTCCGCTACGCGCGTGAAATCGGCGCGGGATTTATCGTTCGCGGCATCCGTTCTGCTGCCGACTACGAATACGAACGCTCCATGCGCTATATCAACAGCGACCTTGCACCCGAAATTTCGACGGTCTTTCTGATGCCGCCGCGCGAAATTGCGGAAGTGTCTTCCACCATGGTCAAAGGCTTGGTCGGCCCCGACGGCTGGCGCGACATGATACGCCGCTACCTGCCCGAGGCCGTGTACGACAAAATCGTGCGGGATCACGATAAAACGGCGAATGACGGCGCATCGCAATAAGGTTCGGACAACGGGAATTGGAGGCAGATAACGGATTACCCTTCCATCGGGATAACCTGTTGCCCCGCCTTATCCTAATCTTATCCATCTACTACCCTGCCGCCTTGTTACGACTACCGTTTCGGTTCACGACAAGGGGTCGTCTGAAAAACAAAAGCCCTGCCAAACGGCAGGGCTTTGTTGATGATGCGGCAAATCCGCCATCAGATTTGTTTTTTCAGAATCTTGCGCAGGGTCGCCAATTGGCGGCGGCTGACGGGAAGGGGTTTGGGTACGTCCAAAACCTTCGCACCCCAAATGGCATTGCTTTCGTCTTCCTCTTCATCCAAGCGGATAAGGCAGTCTAAGGTGTGTCGGAACACGATGGCGTTGCGGTGGATGCGGATTACTTTGTCCCCGAGCAGCTCTTCCCAAGAAACCAGCGTTTTGGGCAATTCGTATCGCTGCCCGTCGCCGGTAATCAGGAATACGGTTTTGTGTTCCGCCAATAAATAACGCGCCTGCTGCCATGGGATTTCAATCATCAGATCACGGCTGAAGACGGTGAAATGGGTGAAATCGTCGGCTTTTTCGCGGTATTTTTCGCCGACGCGGTCAAGCGCCGCTTGCAGACGGGTCATTCTGATGGGCTTGAGCAGGTAGTCGGCGGCAGCCAATTCGAAGGCACGCAGGGCGTGTTCTTCATAGGCGGTGGTGAAAATAATTTCGGGCTGGCGTTTGGCACCGCGCTTGATGCGCTCGACAAACTCCAAACCGTTGATTTCAGGCAGGCCGATATCGGCGAATACGATATCTGCTTCATGTATGCTCAACCAATCCAATGCCGGCTGGGCATGGTGGAATACATTAAGCAAGACGACATTGCATTCTTCAAGTAAGACCCGTAAACGCTCTGCTGCCAGCACTTCGTCTTCAACAATAATGGCACTTAACATAATCTTTTTTTCTTTGTTATTTTAAATACGAATGTGAATTTTAAATCAATACACAACGTTCCCGCGTGTTTTCGGTATGTTGAAACATTTTTCTCATACGGTTGCCTCTTTCTGCCGTTTTGGCAGACAGGCCAAACATTCATCTGAAATGAAAGTGGTCTTGAGGTGTTTAGGAATATACCTTAATTCTGTTAACTTTATCCAAAAAACAAGCGATTACTTACAAAAATTAAAAATTTAAGTAATACCTCAAGTAATTTGTTGCAAATTTACAAATTTACTCCGTGACTATGTCATTAACCGGTATCGCCCGTATCTCCCAATGTAAAACCACCCACGCCAACAATTCCTCGGGTCGGTCAACCTCGGGCGCATCGGGAAGATTGAGATAACGCATCACTTGCCGCAAAAGCGCTTCGCGCCGGTTCAAATCCAAAGCGGGAGCAAGCGTTTGTTTGGACCATTTCTGCCCCTGCGAATTCACCAGCAAAGGCAGGTGCGCGTAATGCGGCGTGTTTGCGCCGAGACATTGCTGCAAATAAATCTGACGCGGCGTGGACACCAGCAAATCCTGTCCGCGCACGATATGCGTGATTCCTTGTTCGGCATCGTCCGCGACTACGGCAAGTTGATACGCCCAAAAACCATCCGCACGCAGCAGGACGAAATCGCCGATATCGTGTGCCAGATTTTGGGCGTAATAGCCGACAATCCCATCCTGAAAACCGATTATCCTGTCGGGAACGGCAATCCGCCAAGCAGGCGTTTTCCCATTCGCTTCAGGCCTTTGTGCCGGAACGCGGCAACGCCCGTTATACACAAATCCGTCCGCCCCCGCCGTTGCCGCCGCCTGCCAGTCTTTACGGCTGCAATAACAAGGATATACCAGCCCTTCGCTTTTCAGACGACCCAATGCCTCTTGATACAACCCGTTCCGTCGGCTTTGGTAGGCGACTTCGCCATCCCATTCAAAGCCGAACGCTTCCAATGTGTGCAAAATATGCGCGGCGGCGCCCGCCATTTCCCTGGGCGGGTCCAAGTCTTCCATACGCACCAGCCACTTGCCGCCGTTGGCACGCGCATCGGCATAAGAAGCCAAAGCGGTCAGCAGCGAACCTATGTGCAGCAAACCGGTAGGGCTGGGGGCGAAGCGTCCTATATACATGCAAACTCCGTATGGAACTCAAAATGGGCGATATGTCGGCAAAGCCTGAACTGCCAACTGCGGCGCAGCATCAGGCTTTCATACCGCGTATTTTATCGTAGGGCTTTTGTGAAGGCTCAAATGTTTTTAACTCCGCTCATCCTAACCTTGCTGCTTTTCACAAACCATCAAGACGTTTTATAGTGGATTAAATTTAAATCAGGACAA
>NZ_KV821510.1:0-6748 GCF_001815675.1 Neisseria sp. HMSC065D04 | reverse complement strand
CGTACTGGTTTAAAGTTAATCCACTATAAACAAAAAGGTCGTCTGAAAATGCCTCTTCCGCTTTTTCAGACGACCCCTTCCCTATTCCGCTTACGCTTCCTGCGCGTCCACATCCACCGACCATCGGATTTTGCCGTCGCGGTTTTGCTGCAACACCTGCACCCACAAACTCACGGCGCGGTGCAAATCCTGTCGGGATGTCGATTCGAGGAAGATTTGCGCGCGTTCGCGTTCGGCGAGACGCACCATCAGCATGGGGGCGGCGCCGAACTGGGAGACGCTTTCGGGCAAAAGCGGAGCAAGGGTTTCTTTGGCGGCGTTGAGAAACTCCATCGCATCGGCAACACGCGGCGCGTCGGCGCGGACGGCGGTTTGAAAACCGAAGGGCGGCATGGCGAACATTTGCCGCTCGTTCAATTCGTTTTCGGCAAACACGGCATAGTCCTGCGCTTTGACGGCGGCAAAGACGGGATGTTCGGGCAGTTGGGTCTGTATCAATACCTTGCCGGGTTTGTCGGCACGCCCCGCCCTGCCGGACACTTGCATCAGCTCGGCAAACAGCCTTTCCGGCGCACGAAAATCCGCGCTGTACAGGCTGCCGTCGGCGTTCAACACGATAACGAGGTTAAGCCGCGCAAAATCATGGCCTTTGGCGAGCATCTGCGTACCGACCAGAATGTCGATTTCGTTGTCAGCGATGCGGCGGTACAAATCCGCCCAGTCGTTTTTGTGCGCGGTGCTGTCCCTATCGACGCGGACGACGGCGGCCTTGGGCAGGAAGGCACGCAGGGTTTCTTCGACGCGCTGCGTGCCGTGGCCGACGGCGGTCAGGTCTTGGTTGCCGCAGTCGGGGCATTTGAACGGGATGGGTTCGCGGTGGTCGCAGTGGTGGCAGCGCAGTTGGCGGGCGCGTTGGTGCAGCACCATTTTGGCGGAGCAGTTCGGGCAGCCGAAGGTATGGCCGCAGTCGCCGCAAAATAACGCGGGCGCGAAACCGCGACGGTTGAGGTACACCAGCGACATGCCGCCTGCTTCAAAATTCTGTTTCAAAAGCTGCAAGGCTTGCGGCGAGAAGCCGTTGTCGAGTTTCAGACGACCTACGTTGAGGATGTCCACTTGCGGCAGTTGCGCGGCGGTATGGGCGCGTTCGGTCAGTTGCAGCAGGCGGTACGCGCCGCTTTGCGCCTTGTGCCAGCTCTCCAAGCTGGGCGTGGCACTGCCCAACACGACGGGGCAGCCGCTCTGCTTCGCCCGCCACACCGCCAAATCGCGGGCATGGTAGCGCAATTCGTTGTCCTGCTTGAACGAGCCGTCGTGTTCCTCATCGACTACAATCAACCCGACATTATCCATCGGCGTGAACACCGCCAGCCGCGTGCCGATGACCAGCTTCGCCTGCCCCAACATCGCGCGCAGATAATCCTGCGTGCGCTTGCCTGCCGCCATCTGGCTGTGCAACACGGCGGTCGGCACGTCGGCAAAACGGTTTTCCACCCGCTTCAAAAGCTGCGGCGTGAGGTTGATTTCGGGCAACAGAAACAACACCTGCCGCCCCTGCGCCAACACTTTCGCCATCGCATCGAAATACACCTCGGTCTTGCCGCTGCCGGTGATGCCGTACAGCAGAAACGGCTGGAAGCTGCCAAAGGCCGTCTGAATTTCATCGGAAGCCTTCTGCTGGTCGGCGTTGAGCTGAAATTCAGACGACCTCAATACAGGCTTTGCTGCTTCCGTCGTTTCAATCCAGCTCTGTTCCGTCCAATCCTCGATTAACTTCTCCGCCTGCGCGTTCACCTGCTTCAACGCCGCCATCGTCATCCCGCCCGACAGCAGCGCGTCCCACAAAGCCGCTTTTTTGTTGAACCGCGCCGGCGGCGGCGTTTGCGCCCTGCCCGCTTCGTTCAACGCATAAAACAACGGCGGCTGCGGCATTTCCACCGCGCGCGTTTCCTTCAAACCCTGCGGCAGCGCGGCAAACACCGCCTGCCCCGTCGGATAGTGGTAATAACGCGACGTAAACGCCAACAAATCACGCCAGCTTTCGGGCAGCGGCGGCTCGTCCGAAAAGGTCGTCTGAACACCCAAAATCCGCGCCGCATCCATATCGGGCGCAATATCCGTTTCCCACACAATTCCGACCACGGTCTTGTTGCGGAAAGGCACAAGCACCCGCGCGCCCTGCGGCAGCGGCTCGGAATGGGAATAAGTCAAAAGGCCGTCTGAAAGCGGCACGTTTACGGCGATGCGGTGGTAGATCATGGTGTGTAAAAAATGTTTGAGGCCGTCTGAAAAAACGGAAGCTATTTGCACAAATACAAACAGTCTTTATCTAAGGTAAAGCCGTAACCCTGTTTCCACAAATCGAAATAAGGACGGAGAAAATCGCTGTCAGGTTTGGTGTGGTAAAGCGGGTATTGCAGATAGGCGGACAGGTAATAATCACAACTTACGGAATAATAGGCTTCGGACAACACTTGTTCGTGGCTGTTGTAATCTGTATTGCTCGTCTGCCATTCGCTAAATACCTCTCCCAACAAATCCTGAGTATCGTTAAACTCTTCCGCAGGTTCACCCAAACGTATCTGTTTAATCGCTGCCAAGGCTGCAATCAGCTCTTCGTCTTCAACAAAGCGGGCAAATTCGCGCAACCCTTCCAGCAAACGCTCACCCGTCTGTCTCACTTCTGTCTCATCTTGCGCAGGCGGACAGAAATAGCCGGGAATATAGCCGCCGTCGAGGATTTCTTGGTTATGTTCGGCAGTGTTTTGATACACAGGCATAATGCGCGCCAACAATTCACGCCCCTTTTCCAAAGGCTCAAACACCTCAGCCACGCCTTCTCCGTCAGGCATAAAACCTTGAAACAAACCATAGAAATAGTCTTCCCAGCCATTATATTTATCTGCTGCCCGCGGCTCTTCGCCCAGCAGCTTAAACAGATATTCAGCGTATTCTTGTTGGTTCATCTTTTCTCTCAAAGTGTCGATAAAATCTTTCAGTTGCCCGCAGCAAATCTTTCAGACGACCTCAAACCGGCCCGAAGTCCGCTTAGCCATATGTTTACGGCGATGCGGTGGTAGATCATACAGGCAGGCAAATCATTTTTTTGCGTATTTTAACAGCCGAAAGCTATTTTCAGACGATAAATTGAGCCTCAATACAATGCAGGCATGACAGAGGTTTGATACAATGCGGTTTTCTTGACACACGCCTATACTTAAAAATGAAAACCAAATTAATCAAAATCTTAGCCCCCATCGCTCTGATCTCACTGACCGCGTGCGGGCAAACGCCCGTTTCACAGGCAAATGCAGCACCCTCTTCAGCCGCCAAGCCCGCCGCCCCCGTACAAGGCAAAGTCGGCGAAGCCTTGAAAGCCCGCCTCGAAAAAATTTACGAATCCCAAGGCCTGAAAGTCATCAGCGTCAGCGAAACCCCTATTCAAGGCATTTATGAAGTCGTCGTCAGCGGTAAACAAATCATTTACACCGATGCCAAAGGCGACTATATGTTCGTCGGCGACCTCATCGACGTCAACACGCGCAAAAGCCTGACCGACGAACGCGCCGCCGATTTGAACAAAATCGACTTCGCCTCCCTGCCTTTGGACAAAGCGATTAAAGAAGTGCGCGGCAACGGCAAGCTGAAAGTCGCCGTCTTCTCCGACCCCGACTGCCCGTACTGCAAACGCTTGGAACACGAGTTTGAAAAAATGACCGACATCACGATCTACAACTTCATGATGCCGATTCCGAGCCTGCACCCCGATGCCGCGCGTAAAGCCGAAATCCTGTGGTGTCAGCCTAACCCGACCCAAGCCTGGACCGACTGGATGCGCAAAGGCCAATTCCCGAGCGGCAAAGCCAATTGCGAAAATCCCGTTGCCGAAACCACTTCTTTGGGCGAACAATTCGGCTTCAACGGCACACCTACCCTCGTTTTCCCGAACGGCCGCAGCCAAAGCGGATACAGCCCCATGCCGCACCTCAAAACAATCATCGAAGACAATCAGAAATAAGATTGGCTTCAAAATACGGCAAAGGTCGTCTGAAAACCGATATACAAGGTTTTCAGACGACCTTTTTCATACCGCCGAAGCAGGCAGGCAAACTGTGTTAAAATCCCAAGCTCTTGAATAAACGGACCAAATATCCCGTCTGCAAATCTGTCCATCCCGTGCGAACCGATTTTCTGAGTCCATCCCAAGCAAGTCGGCGCAGCCGCTTGATACGTTTCACCCTATCCGGCGGCAGATTTCAGACGGCCTTTAAGACAGCATTATGAAAAAACACCTATACCGCATCACACTCCTCACCATCGCCGCAGCCGTCCTCTCCGCCTGCCCGAGCAAACGCATCAAAAACCTTCCCGAAGTCGACACCACCACCGTCAAAGGCCCGGACCGCCCGACCGGCACGCCCGATCCCGCCGGCACCACCGTCAGCGGCGGCGGTGCGACCTACACCGTCGTGTCCCACCAAGAACTGCCGCATTGGAGTACCCAACACTTCGTCAAAAGCCTCCAATCCTTCCGCTTAGGCTGCGAGAAACTCAAAAACCGCGCAGGCTGGCAAGATGTCTGTGCCCAAGCCATGCAGACGCCCCTCCACCATTTCCAAGCCAAACATTTCTTCGAACGCTATTTCACCCCTTGGCAAGTCAGCAACAACGGCAACCCCGCCGGCACCATCACCGGCTACTACGAGCCCGTCCTGCTCGGCGATGACAAAACCACAAGCAAAGCCCGCTTCCCCATCTACGGCATCCCCAACGACTTCGTCTCCGTCCCCCTGTCCGCCAATTTGAGGGGCAGCAAAGCCACCGTCCGCATCCGCCAAACCGGTGCCAACAGCGGCGTCATCGACAACAGCGGCACACACACCGCCGACCTGTCCCAGTTTCCCATTACCGCCCGCAGCACCGCCCTCAAAGGCAGATTTGAAGGCAGCCGCTTCGTTCCTTATTACACCCGCAACCAAATCAACGGCGGCGCGCTCAACGGCAAAGCCCCCATCCTCGGTTACGCAGAAGACCCCGTCGAACTCTTCTTCATGCACATCCAAGGTTCGGGTCGTCTGAAAACCCCGTCCGGCAAATACATCCGCGTCGGATTCGCCGACAAAAACGAACATCCCTACGTCTCCATCGGACGCTACATGGCGGACAAAGGCTACCTCCCCCTTGCACAAACCAGCATGCAGGGCATCAAAGCCTACATGAAGCAAAACCCCGGCCGCCTCGCCGAAGTCTTGGGACAAAACCCCAGCTACGTCTTCTTCCGCGAACTGACCGGCAGCAGCGAAGCCGGACCGGTCGGCGCATTGGGCACCCCGCTCTTGGGTGAATACGCAGGCGCCATCGACCGCCACTACATCACCTTAGGCGCGCCGCTGTTTGTCGCCACCGCCCATCCGACCACCAAAAAAGCCCTCAACCGCCTCATCATGGCGCAAGACACAGGCAGCGCCATCAAAGGCGCCGTCCGCGTGGACTACTTCTGGGGCTACGGCGATGAAGCAGGCGAGGTTGCCGGTAAAATGAAAACCACAGGCTACGTCTGGCAACTCCTGCCCAACGGCATGAAACCCAGCTATCAGCCTTAAAATCGGCTAAAAAGTCAAAAGGTCGTCTGAAAACCGTTTTTCAGACGACCTTTTTCATATCCAAACCATCCATGCCCGCTCTTATAGTGGATTAACTTTAAATCAGGATAAGGCGACGAAGCCGCAGACAGTACAGATAGTACGGAACTGATTCACTTGGTACTTCAGCACCTTAGAGAATCGTTCTCTTTGAGCTAAGGCGAGGTAACGCCGTACTGGTTTAAAGTTAATCCACTATAATTGTATTGTTAACCCATTTTAGTAAGTGTAGGCTTAGGTAGAAACCAAATATTTTAGATAACTGGATGATTTTTTTTGGATCATAATCTACCTGCTACTATGTATATTGAACAAAGGATTACGTTTTGATCACTTTAAATAAGTGAGCTTTATTTATTACAATTTGCCTCGCCCCAACTTTTACACTTGGAGATTTACCTGAAACAGTTATTGATAAAGATGCATTAAACAAACCATGTCATGCAAACAGTATAATACAATAGGATATTCTTGTATGTTTTTCTAAGTCATATTTATTGGCACAGAAAGAATTAAATAATAATTATTCAATTGCTCAAAAGCAGAAAAATGTAAATATAAGAAATTATTTAATTCATCAACAAAGGCAATGGAATAAAAACAAATTTGATAAATGCTTGATATTGCCAGAGAAAGAGGTTGGGAGAGAGGGGATATTTGAATATTTTCAATGTGCTACAGATGCCATTTTAAAGCGAAATAGCTATTTAAAAGAAATTTATGTATGTGGCAACGAACCTTGCCAATTTGAAGAACCATATTTCTTTCAAACTATTGGGCATGATAAGGATTAACAACCCATCTACCCTCGAATTATAAAATAACATTTTTCTTTTTAAATTAATCTATAAAATCTGAATTAGAACCTGGCATTTATCAAGGTCGTCTGAAACTCAACTTTCAGACGACCTTCTTTAGCCCCAAATCTATTCACCCATCACTTTCAGGAACCATCCATACGACATTTTTACCGCTTGTCATTAATCATTTGTCTTGCCTGCCTTTTTGATTTATTTTTAAACTTTCATCATAAATCATCCAGATCGTCATGACTGCCCGCCAATCCTACCATCTCACCTTCGCCCGTTTCTCCCCGTCACTCTCTG
>NZ_KV821509.1:35277-51263 GCF_001815675.1 Neisseria sp. HMSC065D04 | reverse complement strand
CGCTACTGTCCTATTTTGATTTTAATTGACTATACATTTTAGGGTTTCGGTTAAATGATAAAAAAATCCCGTTTTTTTGCTATATCGCTTCGATATGATAAAAAAACGGGATTTTTTTTACAATTTAATTTTATTAATTTGTTTCAAAACGGTTTTACTTTCAAATAGCACTTCGAATACTGTTACCGTTTCAACTTCGCAAACGCATCCGCCATCGCCGAATTGGTTGGGGCGCGGTCGTTGCGTTGTGGTTTGCGGTTGCGGCGTTCAGAGTGTTTGCTTTCAGACGACCTGTTGCCTTTGGCTGCGCCCGCTTCGTCATCCAGCCGCATGGTCAGCGCAATCCGTTTTCGGGCTGCATCGACTTCCAGCACTTTCACTTTCACCACGTCGCCGGCTTTCACCACTTCTCGCGGGTCTTGGACGAATTTATTGGACAGGGCGGAGATGTGTACCAAGCCGTCCTGATGGACGCCGATGTCCACGAACGCGCCGAAGTTGGCGACGTTGGAGACCACGCCTTCGAGTATCATGCCGACTTGCAAGTCGCTGATTTCGTGGATGCCTTCGGCGAATGATGCCGTCTGAAATTCGCCGCGCGGGTCACGGCCGGGTTTTTCCAGCTCGGACAGGATGTCCAGAATGGTCGGCAGGCCGAAGCGTTCATCGGTGAAGTCGGACGCTTTGATTTGCTTCACGCGCTCGCGGTTGCCGATGAGTTCGGCGGCGGTAATGCCTTGTTGCGCCAGCATTTTGGCGACGACGGGATAGGCTTCGGGGTGGACGGCGCTCGCATCCAGCGGTTCTTTGCCGCCGTTAATCCGCAAAAAGCCTGCTGCCTGCTCGAAGGTTTTTTCGCCCAAACGCGGTACTTTCAGCAATTTTTTGCGGCTGTCGAACGCGCCGTTTTCATCGCGGTAGGCGACGATGTTTTGGGCAAGGGTTTGATTTAAACCGGAAATCCGCGCCAAGAGCGGGGCGGAGGCGGTGTTCACGTCCACGCCGACAGCGTTCACGCAGTCTTCGACCACCGCGTCCAGAGATTTGGCGAGTTGGCTTTGGTTCACGTCGTGCTGATACTGCCCCACCCCGATGGATTTGGGGTCGATTTTCACCAACTCGGCAAGCGGGTCTTGCAGCCTGCGGGCGATGGACACTGCGCCGCGCAGGGAAACGTCCAAATCGGGGAACTCGCGCGCCGCCAGTTCGGACGCGGAATAAATCGACGCGCCTGCTTCGGATACGACGATTTTGTGCAGCCCCATTTCCGGCATTCCGCGCACCAGTTCGCCCGCGATTTTGTCGGTTTCGCGGCTGGCGGTGCCGTTGCCGATGGCGATGAGCTTCACGCCGTGTTGTTTAATCAGGCGCGACAGTGTTGCCAACATATTGTTTTCTTGGTGTAAATAGACGAGGACGGTATCCAGCAGCTTGCCCGTGTCATCTACCACGGCGCATTTCACGCCGTTGCGGTAGCCCGGGTCGAGACCCAAAGTGGTCAGCCGTCCGGCAGGCGCAGCGAGCAGCAAGTCTTTGAGATTGCGGGCGAACACGGTAATCGCGTCGGTGTCGGCGGCTTCTTTCAGACGGCCTAAGGCTTCAAGTTCCAGCGATAAAAAGATTTTCGCGCGCCAAGTCAGGCGCACGGTGTCGCGCAGCCATTTGTGGCCGTCTGAAACCTTGAAGCGGCGGGCGATGAGTTGCTCGTATTCGCTTTGCTGGGTAATCGGTGTGTCGTCGGGCTGGTATTTGAGCGCGATGTTCAACACGCCTTCGTTGCGGCCGCGCAAAACCGCCAGCGCGCGATGGCTGGGCATGGCGCGGACGGGTTCGCGGTGGTCGAAATAATCGCTGAATTTTTCGCCTTCGGTTTCTTTGCCTTCAACGACTTGCGCGTGGATTTCGGCCTCGTTCCACAGCTTGTCGCGCAGCGTGCCGATGAGTTCCGCGTCTTCGGCAAACTGCTCCATCAGAATCGCGCGCGCGCCGTCCAGCGCGGCTTTGGCGTCGGGGACGTTTTCGTTCAGGTAGCCCTGCGCGGCGGCTTCCACGTCCTGCGGCTGTTCGGTAAGCAACACGTCCGCCAGCGGCTGCAAACCGTGTTCGCGCGCGATTTGCGCCTTGGTGCGGCGTTTGGGTTTGTAGGGCAGATACAGGTCTTCCAGCGCGGTTTTGTTGTCGGCGTCTTCGATTTGCGCCCTGAGGTCGTCTGAAAGCTTGCCTTGCTCTTCAATGCTTTTTAAAACAACGGCTTTGCGCTCTTCCAACTCGCGCAGGTATTGCAGCCGCTCGGCAAGCTGTCGCAACTGCGTATCATCCAGCCCGCCCGTTGCTTCCTTGCGGTAGCGGGCGATAAACGGCACGGTCGCACCGTCGTCCAAAAGCTCGACAGCGGCAGTGATTTGGGCGGCGGTGGCGGAGAGTTCTTGAGAGAGGATTTGGGTGATGTTCATGGGGGTCCTTTGGATGGGTGCAGGCTAGTTTTGAGGTTGCCTGAAAACGATGTCTTGGCAAAGCCAAGGCTGAGTTTCTGCGAAGTTGAAAATATCGGCGGGTTATTTTGTATTGTTTCACTAGGCAGGGTTGATTGGATTGAATGGCATTTAAAGCTTTTTCAGACGACGGCAATCGGGAAAGGCGGCTACCAACCGATGCGCCAACTTATCGGGCAGCCCGATAAATAGCGTATAGGTGCTGTCCCAGCAGACGATTTCAAACAATGCCTGCGGATGCTGCGGCTTGGCATGGTCCTGCTAAAAATCGGGGCTTTCCGCGCTGGGCAGAGACTGTAAGTCAATCTGCGATGCTGCAATATCGGGAGCGAAAGCGGAAAATACCGCCCAAATGTATTGCTCGTTTGGGTGGCGCCGCAATATCTGCTCCAACTGTGCGCCCGTCAGCCAGCAAGGGTCGGGTAAGGCAGCCTCCCAACCGCCTTCAATATCCGTAATCAGCCAATAATAATCGCGGCAGGCATCCCAGCCAAGGATGGACATCATTCTGCCCATGTCGGTATAAAAAGGAATATCGCGGCAGCAATCCAATAACAGATTGTGCGTGCTTTGCTTGGGCAGCGGGGCAGCAAGCGGGTAGCGTGATAATTTTTCGCTTTGGCTTGATGATACGAAACCCAATTTGTTTATTAAGTCGGACAAGAATTTTTGCATGATATTTTCCTTTCAGACGGTCTGAAACTACCGTTTCAACACTTCCAATTCGGCAATATCTTCCGCTTCCGCCTGCCGCGCCATGTGCGCCAAACGGTTTTGCTTGAATAACTTGTATTGTTCACCGGCAAACGCTTCCATTTGCTTGTGGCTGCGCGTGCCTTTGCCTTCCAATACGGCGAAGCCGTTATCGGCGATGATGCTGTCTATGCGGTTTTGCCAAAACGAAAGCGTCAGGCCTTGCCGGTTTTTGGCGCGCAGTTCCGCGCTTTCCAGAAAGATGACGGTCAGGCGGTTGAGCGTGTCGATTTCGTCGGCGGTCAGGTAGTTTTTGGCAATGACGATGTCGGCTTTGCGCACGCGTTCGCCGCTCCATGATGTCAGCCCCATATTGGGGGCGTTGCCGTCGGCGCGGTGGCAGACGAGTTCGGCGGCGGTTTGCTGCGTTACGGCGTAAATCAGTTTGTTTTGCGCTTGGGCGAAAAACATCTGCGTGGCTTTGTCGGTGGGGTCGTAGTCGGCAGAGAGTTTGAACAGTTCGCGCACTTTTTGATAAAACCGCATTTCGCTGGCGCGGATGTCGCGGATTCTTTCCAGCAGTTCGTCAAAGTAATCCACGCGTCCGTTGGGATTTTTCAGGCGTTTGTCGTCCAGCGCGAAGCCTTTTTCCAAATAGCCCGTCAAAACCTCGTTCGCCCAACGGCGGAACTGCACGCCTCGTTTGCTGCGCACGCGGAAGCCGACGGCCAAAATCATTTCCAAAGCATAATGTTTGACTTGATATTGCTTGCCGTCTGCGGCAGTTATAAAGAAATCCTTTATAACTGAATTTCCATCTAATTCATTGTCTTCTAATATATTTTTTATGTGCAAACCGATATTTTGCACGGAGGTGTCAAAAAGTTCGGCCAGTTGGCTTTGATTGAGCCAAACGGTGTGTTCCTGCACCAGCAGGTTTACGCGGGTGCGGCCGTCTTCGGTTTGGTAAATCAGGATGTCGGACATGGGTTTTCCCCGTTTGCAGGTAAAGGTCGTCTGAAAAATATCGCCGGTTTATTCATCATCACATTCTTCGTCATCTTCATCGTCGTAGGAGGTGTAGAGCCAATTGTCCCAGCCGAACAGTTCGAGCAGTGTGTCAAAGCGGTCTTGGTCGGCAGTGCCGATGAATACGCCGCTTGTGTTGCCGTTTTCGGCGAAGCAAAGCAGGATGATTTCGTGAAAACCGTCGGTGTAGAAGCGTTGGTTTTTTTGGCGGAGTTCTATGATTTCGGTGCGGTTTTGTTGGATAAAACGTGCAGCTTGGGCATCTGTCGATTCTTCGTCCATGATGTTGGCGCAGTAGTGCAGACCACCCATGGCGGCGTTGGTGTAAGCCAATTCCAGCAGTAGGGTGCAGGTGTCGGGCAGGTGCGGCTGCCATTTGTAGCTTTCGGTTTCATCGGTGTAAAAGCCGATATGGACGGACGGGTTGTCTTGCACCAAATCGGCTCTGGCAATGCCGCACAGAAATACGCCTTGGTTTTCTTCCATCAGCACCAGATAATCGCCGTCAAAATCCATCTTTTCCAATGGCAACAATCGGTTAAACGATTGATTGGCCGCCTCGCTGCCGCCCAATGTAAGCAGATATTCGCGCAACATGGCGGGGAAGCGGATGCCTAGGCGTTGTTCGGCAGCGGTGATTTCGGATTCGGGCAGACCGCAGGGCAGGTGGTCAAGTTGATAGAGGGTGGCGATATTTTGCAGATAATTCATGGAGTAATCTGGGGCAGGGGTCGTCTGAAAAACACGCTATTATAAAGGATTAACTTGGTGCTGAACGTCCTTTCAGACGACCCCTTCCTACATTTTCAGCTAAAATACGCGCCATTAAAGGACAAAGCCATGATGACGCCCGAAACCCAGAAACAGCTCAAAATTACCGACGTTTCCGCCAAGAAGCTCGACAAACTCAACCTCCATACCGCATGGGATTTGGTTTTGCATCTGCCGCTGCGTTACGAGGACGAGACGCACATCATGCCGATTAAGGATGCGCCGATCGGTGTGCCGTGTCAGGTTGAGGGCGAAGTCATTCATCAGGAAGTCACGTTCAAACCGCGCAAGCAGCTGATTGTCCAAATCGCCGACGATTCCGGCAGCGTCCTTTTTCTGCGCTTCATCCACTTTTACGCCAGCAACCAGAAACAGATGGCGGTCGGCAAACGCATCCGCGCCGTGGGCGAAATCAAACACGGGTTTCACGGCGACGAGATGATTCATCCCAAAATCCGCGATGCCGAGAGCAGTGGTTTGGCGGAAAGCCTCACGCCGATTTATCCGACTGTAAACGGTTTGAACCAGCCCACTTTGCGCCGCATCATTCAGACGGCGTTGGACGTTACGCCGCTGCACGACACACTCCCCGATGCCTTATTGGGTCGTCTGAAACTGCCATACCTCGCCGAAAGCCTGCGCCTTTTGCATTCGCCGCCGCCGAGCTTCACCATCCACCAGCTTTCCGACGGCGCGCTTCCTGCATGGCAGCGGCTCAAATTCGACGAGCTTTTGGCGCAACAGCTTTCCATGCGGTTGGCGCGGCAGAAGCGCGTCAGCGGCACGGCGGCGGCATTGGGCGGCGACGGTACGCTGACCCAAGCCCTGCGCCACGCTTTGCCGTTTGCCCTGACTGATGCGCAAGAAAGGGTCGTGTCCGAAATCCGCTGCGACATGGCGCAAACCCATCCCATGCACCGCCTGTTGCAAGGCGATGTCGGCAGTGGCAAAACCATCGTCGCCGCCTTGTCCGCGCTGACCGCCATCGAATCGGGCGCGCAGGCGGCTGTGATGGCACCGACCGAAATCCTTGCCGAACAGCATTTCATCAAGTTCAAACAATGGCTTGAGCCTTTAGGACTCGAAGTCGTCTGGCTCTCCGGCAGTCAGCGCAAAAAAGCCAAAGACGAAGCCAAAGCCAAACTCGCCGACGGTTCTGTCAAAATCGCCGTCGGCACGCACGCCCTGTTTTCAGACGACGTCGAGTTCCAAAATCTCGGCTTGGTGATTGTGGACGAACAACACCGCTTCGGCGTCGCACAACGCCTCGCCCTCAAGAATAAAGGGCGCGACGTCCACCAGCTGATGATGTCCGCCACGCCCATCCCGCGCACGCTCGCTATGAGTTTCTTCGCCGACTTGGACGTGTCCGTCATCGACGAATTGCCGCCCGGGCGCACCCCGATTAAAACCCGCCTCGTCAACAACGTCCGCCGCGCCGAAGTCGAAGGCTTCGTCCTCAACATCTGCCGCAAAGGGCAGCAGGCATATTGGGTCTGCCCGCTGATTGAAGAAAGCGAAACCCTGCAACTGCAAACCGCTACCGAAACCCTCGAGCAGCTTCAGGCGGCATTGCCCGAACTCAACATCGGCTTGGTACACGGGCGCATGAAGGCTGCCGAAAAAGCCGAAGTCATGGCGGAATTTGCCGCAGGCCGCCTGAACGTCTTGGTCGCCACCACCGTTATCGAAGTCGGCGTAGATGTGCCCAACGCCGCCCTGATGGTCATCGAACACGCCGAGCGCATGGGCTTGGCGCAGCTGCACCAATTACGCGGACGGGTAGGGCGCGGCGCGGCAGAAAGCGTGTGCGTCCTCCTGTTTGCCGAACCCTTGAGCGAACTTGCCAAAGCGCGGCTGAAAGTCATCTACGAACACACCGACGGCTTCGAAATCGCCCGCCAAGACCTCAACATCCGCGGCCCCGGCGAATTTCTCGGCGCGCGCCAAAGCGGCGTCCCCATGCTGCGTTTTGCCAACCTCGAAGAAGACCTGCACCTCTTGGAACAGGCGCGCGAAATCGCCCCGATGCTGATTGAACAAAACCCCGAAATCGTCGAAGCGCATCTGGCAAGATGGCTTGCCAGCAGGGAAGGGTATTTGGGCGTGTGAGGCCGTCTGAAAAGGCTTCGCCTGCGGATAGAGTGGATTAACTTTAAACCAGGACGGCGTTACCTCGCCTTAGCTCAAAGAGAACGATTCTCTAAGGTGCTGAAGCACCAAGTGAATCGGTTCCGTACTATCTGTACTGTATCTGCGGCTTGTCGCCTTGTCCTGATTTTTGTTAATCCACTATAAAAAGGTCGTCTGAAATCTTTTTCAGACGACCTTTCGGGTTTTATGGAGAACCGGCTTTATTTTGCGCCGTAGTTGGGTTGCAGCAGGGCGCAGGGTTGGCGTTCCCTGCGGCTGCGGCGGCTGCGTCCGGCGATGGTGCCGCAGGCGGCGCCGGGATCGGTTTTGTCGGCTTTTGGGGATTTGTCGCCGCGCTCGTTACGGTCATTGCGTTCGCTGCGGTTGCTCCGTTCGGAGCGGTTTCTGTCGCTGCCGCGGCTGCGGGTTGGGGCGGCTTGGGTGTCTGCGGCGGCATCGCTGTCGGCGTCACTTCCCCACCAGTTCGGTTCGAAGCCTTCGATGCGTTCGACTGCCAAGTCGTTGCCGGTCAGCTCCTTGATGGCTTCAAACATTTTCTGTTCGGTTTTGTCCATCAGGGAAATGGCGACACCGTCCGCGCCCGCCCTGCCTGTGCGTCCGATGCGGTGGACGTAGTCTTCGGGCTGGGTCGGCAGTTCGTAGTTGATGACGAAGGGCAGCTCGGCGATGTCCAAACCGCGTGCGGCAACGTCGGTGGCGACGAGGACGCGCAGGCTGCCTTCTTTGAAGGCGTTGAGGGTTTCGAGGCGGCTTTGCTGGGATTTGTCGCCGTGGATGGATTGGGCGGCAAGGTTGCGGCGCACGAGGTCGCGGGTGACTTGGTCGACGCTTTGTTTGGTTTTGCAGAATACGATGACTTGGTTCATCTGCAAATCGACAATCAGCCGCTCTAAAAGATTGCGTTTTTTGAGCGCGTCAACAGCGATGATGTGCTGCTCGACATTGGCGCTGGTGGTGTTTTTCGCGGCGACTTCGACGATTTCGGGCGCGTTCATGAAATCTTTGGCAAGTTTGCGGATGGGCGGGGCAAAGGTTGCGGAAAAGAGCAGGGTTTGACGTGGCTTGGGCAGCATCTGCATGATTTTGCGGATGTCGTCGATGAAACCCATATCGAGCATACGGTCGGCTTCGTCGAGGACGACGATTTCGACTTTGTTGAGGTTGATGTTTTTCTGTTTGACGTGGTCAAGCAGCCTGCCGACGGTGGCGACGACGATTTCGCAGCCGGCGCGCAGGTCGGCGGTTTGTTTGTCCATGTTGACGCCGCCGAAGAGGACGGTATGCCGCAACGGCAGGTTTTTGATGTAACCCTGCACGTTTTGGTCAATTTGGTCGGCAAGTTCGCGCGTCGGGGTCAATACGAGCATACGCACGGGGTGCATCGCGGGCGAGGTGCTGGAAGTGGCGTAGCGTTTGAGGCGTTCCAGGCTGGGCAGCATAAAGGCGGCGGTTTTGCCTGTGCCGGTTTGGGCGGCGGCGAGCAAGTCGTGGCCGGCGAGTGCTTTGGGGATGGCGGCGGCTTGGATGGGCGTCGGGTTTTCGTAACCTTGTTCGGTCAGCGCGGAAACGATTTCGCTGCCAAGCCCGAGTGAGGCGAATGGATTCATGGCGGTATCTTTCTGTCCGGACGGGATGCGGAATGCCGCATGGGGTCGTCTGAAACGGGAGGATGTTTTGATTGTGTGTTCGATAGGATGCCGCCGGCAAAGTGTGCGGCCGGTTTACGGCAAACCGCAGAAGGGGGGATGTGGTCTCTGCGGCATGGAAAGGTAAGCGCGATTATGCCATAAAACCCTTGCGCCGCCCAACGGCAGGCGGTCGGGGCGTTGGGATTGGGCGGTGTCGCCGGGATGGGAAGGAGATTTTTTACATTGCCATGCCGGCGGCGTTTATGTCCCTTAAATTTTTGAAACCGCTTATCATTTTCTGACGGCATTTACTGTCATAGTTCAAACTTATCGAAAACTTTCATATGTAAATGAAACTAAATCGTACTAATGGGACTCTGTTTTGAGACAGACGCAAATTTGCGCTGTAAACCATCAATCACAATAGGAATATACGACATGAAAACTTTATTGATCGCCGTTGCCGCTGCAAGCCTGATGCTGGGTGCCTGCTCTAGCAGCAAAACTACTGAAGAAGCTAAAACCCCTAGCGTAAGCGTTGAAGAGGCAATCGCTCAATGTCAACAAGCTTCCGGTGCAAACCAAGACCGCGCCGTGTTCGATGCATGTATGAAAGACAAAGGCTACCAACGCAGCGCCGCTGAAGGCGCAGCCGCAGCTGCTGCTTCTGCACCTGCCGCACAATAAGCACAGCTAGGAATTATTGATGTATCACCCGATCTGTTCGGGGTCATACATCAACAATTTCTCGCCATGCTTGTTCCGCCTGATTCCATTCACTCCCGGAAGGTAGGGCGGGCGCAAACGGAAAGGTCGTCTGAAAACTGTTTTCAGACGACCTTTCCGTTTGTTTTATCCGGCGGATTAGGTTATTACAAGGCGCGGTCGAAATACAGCGGCACGCCCGATGCTTCGCTCATGTGCAGCAGGTAGTCCATAATCTTCTGCGGCCACTCGACACCGCGCACGACGGTCAGGTTGCGCAATATCGGGAACACCAATATGTCTTCCATGCCGATTTCGCCGTTCAAACCTGCGCCGCTTTCGGCCATCAGCGTTTCCAGTTCCGCCAAATCTTCGTGCAGCCGTTGCACATACTGACCGGTTTTCTCCAAATTGGTGGCGAAGCTGCCGATGCTTTTCTCTTTTTTATCCGTGAAATATTTCACCGCTTCCGGCGTTTCAAATTCGGGCAGCTTGAGTTTGATCACGCGCGGCTGGACGAGTTTCAGGTTGTATTCGCCCACTTTGTCCAACCATGCCTGTATTTCGGTACGGGTTTCATCTTTCAGACGACCCTCGCGGTCAAGATAGCGGACAACGTCCAAACTCTCGCCCATAAACGAACCGTCTTCTTTTTGCAGGATGGGCACTTGTTTCGCGCCGATCATACCGATCGGCGTTGCCTCGTCGTCGTTTGCCAGTACGACTTCTTCAACGTCCGCGCCAAACAGCCCCGCCGCCATCCGCGCACGCACGCAGAACGGGCAATGGTCGTAAATATACAGCTTCATCGGATACTCCTTTTCATGTTCATCAAACGGACGAACCATATCATTTAAGGTCGTCTGAAACAACCCGCTTACATACAACATCCCGCAAAACAGCCCGCAAATCCCTTTGGCAACCTGTTACAATAAACCTGTTTTTATCGAAACGAAAAGACACCATCATGACCGCCACCAGCCCGATTCAAGACACGCAAAGCGCGACTCCGCAAGAATTGCGCGAATGGTTCGACAGCTACTGCGCCGCGCTGCCGGACAACGATAAAAACCTCATCGGCGCCGCATGGTCGTTGGCAAAAGAACACTATCCCGCCGATGCCGCCACGCCGTATGGCGAACCGCTGCTTGACCATTTGATCGGCGCGGCGCAGATGGTCAACGAACTCGACCTGCTCTCCGATGCCGTCGCCGCCACCCTGCTTGCCGACATCGGACGCTACGTTCCCGATTGGAACCTCTTGGTTTCCGAACGCTGCAACAGCACCGTCGCCGAGTTGGTCAAAGGTGTGGACGAAGTGCAGAAGCTCACCCACTTCGCCCGCGTGGACAGCCTCGCCACTTCCGAAGAGCGTGCCCAGCAGGCCGAAACCATGCGTAAAATGCTGCTGGCGATGGTGACCGACATCCGCGTCGTGTTGATCAAACTCGCTATGCGCACCCGCACCATGCAGTTTCTCAGCAATATCCCCGACAGCCCCGAAAAACGCGCCGTCGCCAAAGAAACCCTCGACATCTTCGCCCCGCTCGCCAACCGTTTGGGCGTGTGGCAGCTCAAGTGGCAGCTCGAAGACCTCGGCTTCCGCCATCAAGAACCCGAAAAATACCGCGAAATCGCGCTGCTTTTGGACGAAAAACGCACCGAACGCCTCGAATACATCGAAAACTTCCTCAACATCCTGCGCGCGGAGCTCAAAAAATACAACGTTCACTTCGAAGTCGCCGGCCGCCCGAAACACATCTACTCCATTTACAAAAAAATGGTGAAGAAAAAACTCAGCTTCGACGGCCTCTTTGACATCCGCGCCGTGCGGATTTTGGTCGATACCGTCCCCGAGTGTTACACCACGCTGGGTATCGTCCACAGCCTCTGGCAGCCCATCCCAGGCGAGTTCGACGACTACATCGCCAACCCCAAAGGCAACGGCTATAAAAGTTTGCACACCGTCATCGTCGGCCCAGAAGACAAGGGCGTGGAAGTGCAAATCCGCACCTTCGATATGCACCAATTCAACGAATTCGGTGTCGCCGCCCACTGGCGTTACAAAGAGGGCGGCAAAGGCGATTCCGCCTACGAACAGAAAATCGCCTGGTTGCGCCAACTCTTGGACTGGCGCGAAAACATGGCGGAAAGCGGCAAGGAAGATCTCGCCGCCGCCTTCAAAACCGAGCTTTTCAACGACACGATTTACGTCCTGACCCCGCACGGCAAAGTCCTCTCCCTGCCCACTGGCGCGACCCCCATCGACTTCGCCTACGCCTTACACAGCAGCATCGGCGACCGTTGCCGCGGCGCGAAAGTCGAAGGGCAAATCGTGCCGCTGTCCACCCCACTTGAAAACGGACAGCGCGTCGAAATCATTACCGCCAAAGAAGGGCATCCCTCCGTCAACTGGCTCTACGAAGGCTGGGTCAAATCCAGCAAGGCAATCAGCAAAATCCGCGCCTACATCCGTCAGCAAAACGCCGACACCGTGCGCGAAGAAGGCCGCGTCCAACTCGACAAACAGCTTGCCAAACTCACGCCCAAGCCCAACCTGCAAGAGCTTGCCGAAAACCTCGGCTACAAAAAACTCGACGACCTCTACACCGCCGTCGGACAAGGCGAAATTTCCAACCGCGCCATCCAGAAAGCCTGCGGCACGCTGAACGAACCGCCGCCCGTACCTGTCAGCGAAACCACCATCGTCAAACAGTCCAAAATCAAAAAAGGTGGCAAAACCGGCGTTCTCATTGACGGCGAAGACGGTCTGATGACCACGCTTGCCAAATGCTGCAAACCCGCGCCGCCCGACGACATTGTCGGCTTCGTTACCCGCGAACGCGGTATTTCCGTCCACCGCAAAACCTGCCCGTCTTTCCGACACCTCGCCGAACAAGCGCCTGAAAAAGTGCTGGACGCAAGCTGGGCGGCGTTGCAGGAAGGACAAGTGTTCGCCGTCGATGTCGAAATCCGCGCCCAAGACCGCTCAGGGCTTTTACGCGACGTATCTGACGCGCTCGCCCGCCACAAACTCAACGTTACCGCCGTGCAAACCCAGTCCCGCGACTTGGAAGCCAGCATGAGGTTCACGCTGGAAGTCAAACAAGTCAACGACCTCCCGCGCGTCCTCGCCAGCCTCGGCGACGTCAAAGGTGTGTTGAGCGTAACGAGGTTGTAAGGTGGAACAAAAGGTCGTCTGAAAAACGGATTTCAGGTTTTTCAGACGACCTTTTTGGCGAGTTTGGTATCGTAATCGACATTGGAAATATCTGTTCTGTTATTCCTGCCTGCGCGGAAATAACGGCAATTTGAGTAGCTTTGATAAATCTTTATCTGCTTCCTCAAAACAGCCAAACTTGCAAATCAAAGGTCGTCTGAAAACTGCGATATGCGGTTTTCAGACGACCTTTTGTGTTGCCAAGCTCAAAACAGGGGTAAACCTGATTCGGGTAAGGTCAGTGATCGACGGTAATGCCTTTGCTTTCCTGCTGTTTCTGTTCGTCCAGTTTCTTTTGCAGCGTGTCGCACGGGGTGTCGCAGTCGCAGACTTTTTTCATGCCAAGCGAGGAGATGCCGCCGCAACTGCCTTTGATGGTGCGTTTGGAAAAAATATAGCCGACCGCCATGCCGAGGATGACGAGGAGGAAGAGGCCGAAGGTGAGGAGTAGGGTTTTCATGATGGTGTTCCTGTGGGATGGATATGAGTGTGTAGATATTAATGGAGTAGTTTTTTAAACGCGCCGGACATTTCGGTATGGTAGCCGTTTTGGTCGCGGATAATCAGGAAAACGGCGAGGTTTTGCTGTTCGGCGAGTTTGAGGGCTTCGGTTTCGCCGAGTACGAAAAGTCCGGTGGACAGGCCGTCGGCGGTAGTGGCATTGTCGGCGACGACGCTGATGGAGGCGAGGCGGTGCGACAGCGGGCGGCGGGTTTTGGGGTCGATGATGTGGGACAGCCGCCTGCCTTGCGGGTCAACGTGGAAAATGCGGTAGTCGCCGGAGGTGGCGAGGGAGCGGTTGTCGAGGGGGACGACGATTTGGGTGTTGCCGCCTTGGACGATGTTGGGCTGTTCGATGCCGATGCGCCAAGGTTCGCCTTGGGCGTTGCGGCCTTTGCCGTGCAATTCGCCGCCGATTTCGACAAGGTAGTTTTGGATGCCGAGTTTTTCAAGTTCGCCTGCCACTTTGTCCACGCCGAAGCCTTTAGCGATGGAGGAGAGGTCGAGATAGGCTTCGGGTTGGGTTTTGGCGAGCGTGGCTTGTTTGCCGTTTTGCGTGAGGATGATTTTGTCCGTACCGGTTTGGGCGGCGGCTTGGTCGATTTCGGCCTGGGTGGGTTCGCGGGTGATTTCTTTGTTCGGTCCGAAGCCCCAAAGGTTGACGAGCGGGCCGACGGTTACGTCGAGTGCGCCTTGTGTGAGGCGGTTGAGGCGTAAGGCTTCGGCGGTAACGGCGGCGAAATCGGCGGAAACGGGCATGGGTTTGCGGGTTTCGCGCATTTGGTTGAAGCGGCTGATTTCGGAGTCTTCGCGGTAGGTGGACATTTGGCGGTTGACTTCTTCGAGCGCGCCGTCAATCTGTTTTTTTACGGCTTCGGGCGCGGGCGGGTTGGGGAGGTCGTCTGAAAGGTATTTGACGGTATAGGTCGTGCCCATCGTTTCGCCCTGAAGCACGGTTTGTTCGGATGTTTTTTTGCCGCACGCGCCCAAGGGCAGGGTAAGGGCGAGGGCGGCGGCAAGGGCGGGAATGGCGGAGGGCAGGTGCATGATAGGGATATTCGGTGTTTTCAGACGACGTATTGTAACGTAAAACGCAGGGGCGCGCGGCTTGCGGGGGAAGGGCTTTTCTGCTAACATCCGCGCTGCATTAAGAGTTGGGAATTCCATGCCAACCTGCTTTTCAGACGGAAAGGTAAGGTGGACGGCTGCAAAGCCGATGTGGTCCGAGAGGGCAATTCAAATCCCCCCGCTTGATGCGGGAATTTTTTTGCCCGTATGTTCTGTACGGGCAGGATTCCGAATCGTTTTATCCAAGTAGGAATATTTATCATTTGGATGGAGCGCAGGTGGAAATTTTGTTATGATTTCCGTTGTGGGATATATGATGAAACAACAGGTCGTCTGAAAGCAGACGGCTTGTTTTTGAAGGAAAATATTGAAATGAGCGAATATCTGTTTACTTCTGAATCGGTTTCCGAAGGCCATCCGGACAAAGTAGCCGACCAAGTGTCCGATGCGATTTTGGATGCGGTTTTGGCGCAAGACCCCAAAGCGCGCGTCGCAGCGGAAACCCTGGTAAACACCGGTTTGTGCGTGTTGGCGGGCGAAATCACCACCACCGCCCATGTGGACTACATCAAAGTCGCACGCGAAACCATCAAACGCATCGGCTACAACTCGTCCGAGCTGGGCTTTGATGCCAACGGCTGCGCGGTCGGCGTGTACTACGACCAACAATCCCCCGACATCGCCCAAGGCGTGAACGAAGGCGAAGGCATCGACCTGAACCAAGGCGCGGGCGACCAAGGTTTGATGTTCGGCTACGCCTGCGACGAAACCCCGACCCTGATGCCGTTTGCCATCTATTACAGCCACCGCCTGATGCAGCGTCAAAGCGAATTGCGTAAAGACGGCCGCCTGCCGTGGCTGCGTCCCGACGCAAAAGCGCAGCTGACCGTAGTTTACGACAGCGAAACCGGCAAAGTAAAACGCATCGACACCGTCGTCCTGTCCACCCAGCACGACCCTGCAATCAGCCATGAAGAACTGAGCAAAGCCGTGATCGAGCAGATTATCAAGCCCGTTCTGCCGCCCGAAATGCTGACTGCCGAAACCAAATACCTGATCAACCCGACCGGCCGCTTCGTCATCGGCGGTCCGCAAGGCGACTGCGGTCTGACCGGACGTAAAATCATCGTCGATACCTATGGCGGCGCAGCTCCGCACGGCGGCGGCGCATTCTCCGGCAAAGACCCGTCCAAAGTCGACCGTTCCGCCGCTTACGCCTGCCGTTATGTGGCGAAAAACATCGTCGCCGCCGGTTTGGCGACCCAATGTCAGATTCAGGTTTCCTACGCCATCGGCGTTGCCGAACCGACTTCGATTTCCATCGATACTTTCGGTACAGGCAAAATCAGCGAAGACAAACTGATTGCCTTAGTTCGCGAACATTTCGACCTGCGCCCCAAAGGCATCGTCCAAATGCTCGACCTCTTGCGCCCGATTTACGGCAAATCCGCCGCCTACGGCCATTTCGGCCGCGAAGAGCCTGAATTTACTTGGGAGCGCACAGACAAAGCTGCCGCATTGAAAGCAGCCGCAGGCGTATAAAAAAGCATGGAGGTCGTCTGAAAGGGAGTTTCAGACGACCTTTGCCGTCCCGAGTCAAAAACTTTTTGGCAAACGAAGTATCATAATGTTTTACAAAAAAAGCAGCGCGGCACTGTGTTTCCTTGCTGCGCCGTCTTTTACCCGTCCACCAATATAGTGGATTAACTTTAAACCAGTACGGCG
>NZ_KV821509.1:31951-35177 GCF_001815675.1 Neisseria sp. HMSC065D04 | reverse complement strand
CCTTGTCCTGATTTAAATTTAATCCACTATAAAATAAAACTGAAGGAATACATCATGAAAAAATGGCTGCTGGCTGTTTTGCCCGCCACCGCACTGGCCGCTCCGCCTCAAGGCTTTTATCAAAATTACCAAGACTGGGACATCGCTTGCGACAATACCGGCACATGCCGTCTTGCCGGATATCAGGCGGACGAAACAGAAACGCCGGTTTCCATCTTGTTTACCCGAAAAGCGGGGGCGAACGCCGCCGTTGCCGGCGAAGTTTCCCTGCTGCCGTTTAATGACGATGATAGGCAACTCGCCCGTGTGGCAGCCCGCAGCGAATTGATGCTGAACGGCAAATCACTGGGCAAATTGGCGTTGAACAAAAAAGGCACAGGCAAATTGAGCAGCGCGCAAACCAACGCCTTGCTCGAAGCATTGAAAAAAGAAAGCAAAATCAGCATCCGCGCGGGAAAATATGAATGGCACTTGTCCGACAAAGGCGCGGCGGCGGCAATGTTGAAAGCGGACGAATTCCAAGGTCGTCTGAACACGCCTTCCGCGCTGATACGCAAAGGCAACAGCAGTCAGGCAGTCCTCAGCCCGCAGCCCAAACCCGTCATCCGCGCCGTTGCCGTACCGAAAACAGCAGGCGATATACTGGAACAAGACACACCGCGCCATAGCGCCGTCATGAAGCTGCTGCGCAACAGCAACCGCGTTTCTGAAGGAGACGATAATTACTGTTACGCCCTGCACAATAAAGAGCAAATGAATTGGAACCGCAGCCTGTATGTCCATCCGCTCAACGATCGTCAGGTTTTGATTTCGGCTATCTGTGTCGGCGGTGCTTATCAAACCAGCGGCTACTATGCCATTGCCGATAAAGAGTTGACCAAAATCGAACAAGTGCTGCCGCCGATGGTATACGGCGGGCATGGCGGATTCGACGAGAAAACAGCCACCCTCAGCGGTAGCTTCAAAGGCCGCGGCATAGGCGACTGTTGGACAAGCAATACGGCGGTGTGGGACGGCAAGGCATTCGTCCGCAGCGGCGAACACACTACCGGTTCATGCAAAGGCTTTACCGGCGGCGCGTGGGTGATGCCGATTTTTGATGCCCGCGTCGAGCGTTAAAATACGCCGAATATCGAAACATACGGCAAAAGCCGTTTCAAAAATGCCCGCAAGATTGAGTGATTTTGCGGGCATTTGCTACACGCGGGCGATGTTTGGAAGGGAAAAGGCGCGACAGCAGAATGCCCGTTTTCAGACGACCTTTTTCCTTATACAATACGCTTGGATTTTATATATTCTGATATAAAGGATACGGATTATGTTCGGCAAACAACTCTTTGAAGAAGTCAGCGCAAAAATCAGCGAAACCATCGCCAACAGCCCCGCCAAAGACATGGAGAAAAACGTCAAAGCCATGCTCGGCAGCGCGTTCAACCGTATGGATTTGGTTACGCGCGAAGAATTCGACATCCAGCAGCAGGTTTTGATTAAAACCCGCACCAAACTGGTCGAGCTGGAAGAGCGTCTGGCAAAACTCGAAGCCGCGCAAGAGCCTGAGCAGTCTGCCTTGGAAGCTGCCGAAGCCGCAGCCGAAGAAGCCGTCGCTGAAATCAAACAGCAAACCGAAGCCGGCGAATAAGGTCGTCTGAAACATGTCGCTTGCCTTGGTTTACAGCCGCGCCTTGAGCGGCATGAATGCGCCGTTGGTCGAAGTGGAAGCCCACCTTGCCAACGGCCTGCCTCATTTCAATATCGTCGGATTGCCCGACACCGAAGTCAAAGAAAGCCGCGACCGCGTACGCGCCGCCATCATCCAAAGCGGTTTCGACTTCCCTGCCAAAAAAATCACCGTCAACCTCGCCCCCGCCGACCTGCCCAAAGAATCGGGACGTTTCGACCTGCCGATTGCGCTGGGCATCCTCGCCGCATCCGGACAAATCGCACCCGAAAAGCTCGCACAATACGAGTTTGCCGGCGAATTGGCGCTTTCCGGTATGTTGCGTCCCGTGCGCGGCGCGTTGGCAATGGCGTGGCAGGGCATGCAGGCGGGGCGTTCTTTCGTCCTGCCGCAGGAAAACGCCGAACAAGCCGCCGTGATGCGCGGTATTACCGTTTACGGCGCGCGTTCGTTGGGCGAAGTCGCCGCCCATTTGAACGGCATCGAACCCTTGGCGCAAACCGACTGCCAAGTCCCGCAGAGGTCGTCTGAACACGCCAAACTGCCTGATCTCATCGATGTCAAAGGTCAACACACCGCCCGCCTTGCTTTGGAAATCGCCGCCGCAGGCGGACACAGCCTCTTGATGATGGGCCCGCCGGGAACGGGCAAATCCATGCTTTCCCAACGGCTGCCCGGCATTTTGCCGCCTTTGACCGAAGACGAATTGGTCGAAGTATGGGCGTTGCGTTCGCTCCTGCCCAATCATCAGCAACAACTCGACAGCAACCGTCCTTTCCGCAGTCCGCACCATAGTGCCAGCTCGGCAGCCATGGTCGGCGGCGGTTCCGATCCGCGTCCGGGCGAGATTTCATTGGCACATCACGGCGTTTTATTTTTGGACGAGCTGCCCGAGTTTGACCGCAAAGTTTTGGAAGTTTTGCGCGAACCTTTGGAAAACGGCGAAATCCACATTTCCCGCGCGGCGCGCCAAGCCGTCTATCCCGCCAAATTCCAGCTTGTCGCCGCCATGAACCCGTGTCCGTGCGGTTATCTCGGGCATCCCGTCAAACCCTGCCGCTGCACGCCCGAAAGCGTTGCGCGTTACCGCAGTAAAATTTCCGGCCCGCTGCTCGACCGCATCGATTTGACCATCGAAGTTCCCAGCCTGTCCGCCGCCGAACTGATGCAGCAGGAAGCGGGGGAAAGCAGCGCCGTCGTGTTGGCGCGAGTGATCGCCGCCCGCGACAAGCAATACGCGCGGCAGGGCAAAGTCAACGCCGCCTTGAGCGTCAGTGAACTCGACACGTCCGCCCGCATCCAAAAAGAAGCGCAGGAAGCCTTGGGCAGCCTGTTGGAAAAACTCTCCCTCTCCGCCCGCAGCTTCCACCGCATCATGCGCGTGGCGCGCACGTTGGCGGATTTGGCGGGCGATGAAGAAGTCGGCAGAAGCCATGTTTTGAAAGCCGTCAGCTTCCGCCGCGCGTTGTAAGGTTTTTCAGACGACCTTGGGTACTGAAAACGGAAAATTCAAAGTATAGTGGATTAACTTTAAACCGGTACGGCGTT
>NZ_KV821509.1:4571-31851 GCF_001815675.1 Neisseria sp. HMSC065D04 | reverse complement strand
CTTGTCCTGATTTAAAGTTAATCCACTATAAAAGTTTAGACGGGTCGGGTATCTTGCTGGTATGTCCAATGCGGAGTATTCTGTTCGGGCAAAAGAAGCCCGTTGTCGGTCAATTGTCAGCGCGTCCTAACATCACGGCGGTTTTCGTAAAAACCATGTAAACAAACGGCGCATTTTTGCCCAATATAAAGGATATTGATAAAATGACCCGTCCCTGCCGATGGCAGCAGCAGATTCCTCTGCCGCCAAAAGGTCGTCTGAACGGCATCATCAATATAGGTATCTCATGAATAAGAACACTCAATACGGCAAAGGCCTTTTCGGCTTTTTCTTCGGCCTCATCCTCGCCACCGGCGTGATCGGGGGCATCCTGTATTTTCTGAATCAAGACACCCCGAACGCCTTCAAGGGCGCGACCGAGCCTCAAAAACAGCAAACCGAGCCTGAAATCCTCAAGCCGCAGGAAAAATCCAAACCTGAGTCCAAGCCCGCAACTGAAGAGCAGCCTGTCGTCGTTCCCGTAGAGAAAGAGCGTCCGGCAGAAGAAGCCAAGCCCGAACAGAAACGCAGCGAAGCCGACGACGATGCGGCGGCCAAAGAAAAAGAACGCGCAGACAAAGAAGCGAAAGAAAAGGCAGATAAAGCCAAAGCCGAAAAAGAGCGTGCGGACAAAGAAAAAGCGGAAAAAGAGCGTGCCGTCCATGAAGCAGAAGACGAAGCCCGCGAAGCAGAAAAAGCCCTGCGCGAAGCGGAAAAAGAAGACAAAGAATCTGCCGAACGCGAGTTGAGACAAAAACTCGCCGAGAAAAAGGCAGAGCTTGCGAAAAAACGCGCAGAAAAAGAAAAAGCCGACAAAGAAGCCGCCGATAAAGCCAAAAAGGCAGCCGAGTTGACGGATAAACAAAAAGCGCGCGCCGAGCGTAAACTTGCCGAGAAAAAAGCGGCAGAGAAGAAAGCCGCCGAAGCCAAGAAAACCGAAACGGCCAAAACCAACAAACCGACCCCCGAGCAAATCCTGAACAGCGGCAGCATCGAAAAAGCCCGTCAGGAAGCAAATAAAGGCGCGGCGAAAGAAGTGAAGAAAGCCGAGGCGGACAAACAAACCGCCAAAGCCGACAACACCAAAGCCGAAGCCAAAACTGCGGAAGGCGGTAAAAAAATCATCCTGCAAATGGGTTCGTACGCCGACCGCAACAGCGCCGACGCGCAACGTGCCAAACTCGCCATGCTGGGCATTTCGTCCAAAGTGGTCGAACGCACCAACGGCGACAAAACCGTTTACCGCGTACAAAGCAACAGCATGTCGTCTGAAGCCGCGAAAAACATTCAGAAAGACTTGCAAAAACACAATATCAACAGCCTGATGCGTTCGGCTCAATAAGGAGGCGGCAATGAAACGGACAAGCAAACCGGCAGCCGTCCTCCTCAGCCTTGCGCTTGCCTTTTCCGCAAGCGCGCAGGCTGCGGTCGAAGGTGTGGATTACACGGTTTTGAACAAACCGATTCCACAACGAGACGCATCCAAAATCGAAGTTTTGGAATTTTTCGGCTATTTCTGCATACATTGCCAAAACTTTGATCCCGTCTTACTGTCATACAGCAAAACTTTTCCGAAAGACGTTTACCTGCGTACCGAAC
This sequence comes from Neisseria sp. HMSC065D04, assembly GCF_001815675.1. Taxonomy (NCBI): domain Bacteria; kingdom Pseudomonadati; phylum Pseudomonadota; class Betaproteobacteria; order Neisseriales; family Neisseriaceae; genus Neisseria; species Neisseria sp. HMSC065D04. The sequence goes on along the minus strand of NZ_KV821509.1, from coordinate 30,213 downwards.
ACGTCGTCTGGATGCCTGAAATGTTGGGCTTGGCGCGGGTTGCCGCGGCGGTTAACGCTTCGGGTTTGAAGTATCAGGCAAACCCCGCTATTTTCAAAGCCGTACACGAACAGAAAATCAATTTGGCGGATACCGCCACTTTCAAAAGCTGGGCGGTGGCACAAAAAAGCTTTGACAGCAAAAAACTGATTGCCGCATACGACGCACCCGCGAGCCTCGCAGCCGCTAAAAAAATGCAAAGCCTGACCGAGACTTACCGTATCGACGGCACGCCGGACGTCATCGTCGGAGGCAAATATCGGGTCATATTCAGCAGCGATTGGGCGCATGGGCAGAAAACCATAGGCGAGCTGATTAACAAAGTCCGCCAAGAGCGTTCCGACAAAGCCACGCGCTGACGGAATTTAGCCAGACAGTTTCGGAATGACCGCAAAAGATAAGGCAGTTTCCGAACTGTCTGTTTGTTTTGGGCGGCGTAAAATCCATAAAAACGATACTGCTGAGGGATGGGGCAAATACCGTCATACCGCAGCAGTTTTCCGATTCTGATACCGCTTCATCCTAAAATCCAGACGGGCAAACGTCGTCTGAAAACCAAAAAAGAAAGCAATATGGACATTTTGACTCTATTAAAGGCCCTGCTTATGGGCATTGTGGAAGGCTTGACGGAATTTCTGCCGATTTCAAGTACCGGCCACTTGATTGTATTGGGCGACTTGCTCAATTTCCACAGCAACGGCAAAGTATTTGAAATCGCCATCCAACTGGGCGCGGTGCTTGCCGTGATTTTTGAATACCGTCAACGTTTTACCTCCGTTTTATCCGGACTGGGCAAAGACCGTGCCGCCAACCGCTTTGTGCTGAACCTTGCCATCGCGTTCGTGCCTGCCGCTTTGATGGGATTTCTGTTTAGAAAACAAATTAAATTATATCTATTTAACCCAAAAACCGTGGCTATCATGCTGGTGTTGGGCGGACTCTTTATTCTGTGGGTCGAAAGACGCCAAAGCAAAGTCAAACCTAAAGTCAAAAGCGTGGATGAAATGCGTCCGATTGACGCGCTTGTGGTCGGCTGCGCCCAAGTGTGCGCGCTGGTGCCGGGGACTTCGCGTTCGGGAAGTACGATTATGGGCGGTATGCTGTGGGGCATTGAGCGCAAAGCCGCGACCGAATTTTCTTTCTTCCTCGCCGTGCCGATGATGATTGCCGCCACCGGCTATGACGTATTCAAACATTACGAACTCTTTACTTTGCAGGATATCGGCCTGATTGCCGTCGGTTTCATCGCCGCTTTCTTGGCAGGTTTCTTGGCGATTAAATCGCTGTTGAAATTCGTGTCCAGCAAAAACTACGTTCCGTTTGCCTACTACCGCATCGTCTTCGGCGGATTGATTCTGCTGACTTCGCATATGGGCTGGGTCAAATGGACTGCATGATGTTAAAGTAGGAATAAGCTGCCCATGATAAAAGGTCGTCTGAAAACCTCGAAAACAAGGTTTCAGACGACCTTATTGATAAGAACTTCAGACAGGATTATTCGATGATTTCGGTGAAAACGACGGTTTTGCCACCGCGGGTAAGCGTGGCGAAGCCGTCCTGAAGCTGCCATATTGTGCTTGCGTTGCGGTATTCCGTGGTTTTGGTCATCGAATGGGTTTGTGTCAGTTTTTCGACCGTACTTCCCTGACGCAGTTCGACCGTCATCGGGCTGTTGCTGTTGACGTAGATGGCGGAGATGCGGCTGCCGTCGGCGGCTTGGTAGCGGATGGCGTTGTTTTGCGCTTCGGCGACGACGGCGAGAGGGGCATCGGGGCGGACGGCTTTATACGAACCGCAGGCGGTACACAGTCCGAGCAACAGCAGGAGGGCGTATCTCTTCATAGCGTCTCAATAATGGTGGTGGGGAATGTGGCCTTCGAGATGGTAACGCGTTCCGCAGTAGGGGCATTCGATGTCGCTGTCGGACTGAATCGGGAGGAAGACGCGCGGATGACCGTTCCAAGTTTCGTGGTTGGGGCCGGAGCAGTGCAGCGGCAGGTCTTTGGGGTAGATAATGACGGTTTCGGTGTTTGCGTTCATGATTTTTCCTTGGTAAGTCCGACCTTATTGTACGATATATCGCCCGCTTGTGCAGCGCAAAAGGTCGTCTGAAAATAGGTTTTGGTTTGATAATGCTTTGGTTATAATGCGGTTTTTATGATGAATCAGCTTTAAATTCACTTTATTTTCAAACGGGCTTTAACATGACGACACTTTTTCGGCAGGATGATTTGAACCCTCAAGATGCGGCAGAATTTCTCTACACATTGAGCGCGGCGTATTTGGATTATACGGATGCGGCAGGCGATGAGGAAATGCGGTGTTTGAACGACGAGCAGCACACGCTGACGGCTTACTGCTATTTGGACAGCCAAGTGCAGGAGGGCGGCTTTGTGCAACTGATTGCGGCGGGTTACGGCGAATATGTGTTCCATAACCCCGTCGCCGACAGCCTGCGCCGCTGGCGGATTAAACCGACGCCTAAGATTTTGGATAAGGCGAAGGCTTTATACGAGCGGGACGGCGCGAAAATCGAGGAGATGGCGGACAGCGGGGCATCTTTGGACGCGATTCGTGCCGAGTTTCCCGATTTTGAGGAATTGGACGGCGAATATTACGAAATCGCGGACGACGATATGGCGGCGGCTGTGGCGTATGTGTTGGCAAATTGGGAGAAGTTTACGGAGATCGCGGATTGAGTGAACGTTAAGAAATATTGAACGGATTTCCCTGTTTGGGAGGTCGATAGCAAAAGGTCGTCTGAAAACCTGATTCGGTTTTCAGACGACCTTTTTTCAGACGACCTTAAGCGTAATGCCGTTCTTCGCCTTTGCCGTCCACATTTTCGGCGCAGCGTTTGCAGATAGTTTCGTGGCCTGCGACTGTGCCGATATCGTGGGTGTAGTGCCAGCAGCGTTCGCATTTTTCGCCGTCGCTGGCTTTGGCGGTAACGGCAAGTTCGCTGCCGGTTTTGACGTCGACTTTGGACACCAAGAGGGCAAAGCGCAATTCTTCTCCTAAGGCGTTCAGGTAGTCGGCGGTGGCTTCCGGCGCAGTGATTTCGGCTTCTGCCTGCAAGGACGAACCGACGGTTTTGTCGGCGCGCAAAGGTTCGATGGCGGCGGTTACGGCTTCGCGGACTTCGCGGACTGCCGTCCATTTTTTCACCAGTTCGGCTTCGGCTTTTTCGTTGATGGGCGGGAATTCGTGCCAGGTGTGGAAGAGGACGCTGTCTTCTTCGCCGCCGCCGATGATGTCCCACGCTTCTTCGCCGGTGAAACACAAAATCGGTGCAATCAAGAGAACCAGGCTGCGCGTGATGTGATACAGGGCGGTTTGCGCGCTGCGGCGGGCGTGGCTGTCGGCTTTGGTGGTGTAGAGGCGGTCTTTCAGGATGTCGAGGTAGAACGCGCCCAGGTCTTCCGAGCAGAAGGCGACGATGTCTTTCACGGCGAAGTGGAAGGCATAGCGCGGATAGAAGTCGCCTGCCAGACGCTCTTGCAGTTGACGCGCCAACACTAAGGCGTAGCGGTCGATTTCGACCATGTCTGCCTGCGGCACGGTGTGTTCGAACGGGTCGAAATCGCTCAGGTTGGCAAACAGGAAGCTCAAGGTGTTGCGGATGCGGCGGTAGCTTTCGGTGACGCGTTTGAGGATTTCTTTGGAAATCGCCAATTCGCCGCTGTAATCGGTGGATGCCGCCCACAGGCGCAGGATGTCCGCGCCGAATTCGTTATAGACTTCTTGCGGCGCGACGACGTTGCCGATGGATTTCGACATTTTGCGGCCGTTTTGGTCAACCACGAAACCGTGGGTCAGAAGCTGTTTGTACGGGGCGCGGCCCATGGAAGAGGCGCAGCCGGTCAGCATGGAGGATTGGAACCAGCCGCGGTGTTGGTCGCTGCCTTCGAGGTAGAGGTCGGCGGGCCAGTCCAATTCTTCGCGCTGTTTCAAGACGGAATAATGGGTCGAGCCGGAGTCGAACCATACGTCCATCGTGTCGGAAAGTTTGTCGTAGTTTTCGCAATCTTCCGCGCTCAACAATTCGCTTTTATCGAGGGAGAACCATGCTTCGATGCCTTTTTCTTCGATACGTTGTGCTACTTTCTCCAAAAGTTCGGCGGAGTTCGGATGCAGCTCGCCCGTTTCTTTGTGGACGAAGAAGGTCATCGGCGTGCCCCAGTAGCGTTGGCGCGAAACAACCCAGTCGGGGCGACCTTCGATCATGGCTTCCAGGCGCGCGCGACCCCAAGACGGGAAGAATTCGGTGTCGTCCACAGCTTTGATGGCTTTATCGCGCAGGGTTTTGCCGTCGCTTCCCGCTTTGTCCATGCCGATAAACCATTGGCCTGTCGCGCGGTAAATCAGCGGGGTTTTGTGGCGCCAGCAGTGGGCGTAGCTGTGTTCGATTTTGCTGCTGGCCAAGAGGTTGCCGGTTTCTTCCAGCCATTGCAGGATGACGGGATTTGCTTCCCAAACGCTCATGCCTGCGACGCGCGGCGTTTCGCTGATGTATTTGCCTTCGGCGTTGACGGGGTTGTAAAGCTCGATGCCGTATTTGTTGCAGACGGCGTAGTCTTCCAAACCGTGCGCGGGGGCGGTGTGTACCAAGCCTGTACCGGCGTCGGTGGTAACGTGTTCGCCGTTGAGCATGAGAATATCGCGTTCGAGGAACGGATGGTTCATGTGCAGGTTTTCCAGCTTGTCGCCGGTGGTTTCCGCGAGGACGCTGAGGTCGTCTGAAACGAAGCCGTAGCGTTTGAGCGTGTCTTCCGCCAAATCTTTCGCCAATACCAATTTGCCTTTGGGCGTATCAATCAGTTGGTAAACCACGTCCGCACCCGCAGATACGGCTTGGCTCGCAGGCAGCGTCCAAGGCGTGGTCGTCCAGATGACGGCGAACGCTTTGCCTTCGATGCCTGCCAAACCGAATGCGGCGGCAAGCGCGGCGGTGTCTTTAAACGGATAGCCGACGTCAATCGCAGGCGATACTTTGTCTTTGTATTCCACTTCCGCTTCCGCCAGCGAAGAGCCGCAGTCCAAGCAGAACTGAACCGGTTTCGCGCCGCGGTAGAGATAGCCCGATTTGTAGATTTCGCCGAGCATACGCACGGTATCCGCCTCGGTTTTGAAATCCATGGTCAGGTAGGGGTTGTCCCAATCGCCCAATACGCCCAGACGGATGAAGTCTTTTTTCTGGCGGGCAACCTGTTCAGCGGCGTATTCGCGGCACAATTCGCGGAAACGCGCTTTGGGCATGTCTTTGCCGTGCAGCTTTTCCACCATCACTTCGATGGGCAGGCCGTGGCAGTCCCAGCCCGGCACATAAGGCGCATCGAAGCCGGCTTGGGTTTTGCTGCGGATAATGATGTCTTTGAGGATTTTGTTGACGGCATGACCGATGTGGATGTCGCCGTTGGCATACGGCGGGCCGTCGTGCAGGATGAATTTCGGACGGCCTTTGGCGATTTCGCGCAGTTTTTGATAGCGTTTGTGCTCGTACCAGCTTTTCAGCCACGCAGGCTCGCGCTTGGCAAGGTTGCCGCGCATCGGAAACGGGCTTTCGAGCAGGTTTACGGTTTTGCTGTAATCGGTCATGTTGTGATTCTCTATGGTTTCGGTATTTCGGTTTCAGACGACGTTTCGCTAAGGTCGTCTGAAAAAATGCAAAGGGCTATTGTAGCCGAATTGTATTGTTTTTATAAGGGGTTCGGGTATGCGGGATGGCAGCGGACAAAGAGAAAGGTCGTCTGAAAACTTGTTTTGTCGAAATGTGACCTATCTGTTTTCAGACGACCTTCCTGACAACTATTTACACACTTTCTTCACAACAAACCTTCCGCCTTAACCCAAGCCAAAATATCGGCTTCTACGGCTTCGGGCGAACCGGGATTGTCGATTTTGACGCCGTATTCGTCTGCGCCGAGTTCTTCCAGGATTTCCAGTTGCGAATCCAGCATACCCGCTTTCATATAATGCCCTTGGCGCGCCATCATGCGCTCGAGGTTGATGGCTTGCGGCGGTGTCAGGTGGATGAAGGCGGTTTTGCCTTGTGCGCCGCGCAGGATGTCGCGGTATTGTCGTTTCAAGGCGGAACAGGTAACGATGGTGTACGCCGCGCCGCTTTGTGCCTGTTCCGTCATCCAGTCGCGCAGGTTGCACAGCCACGGATAGCGGTCTTCGTCAGTCAGCGGGATGCCCGCGCCCATTTTGTCGCGGTTGGCTTGGGTGTGGAAATCATCGCCTTCGGCGTAGGGGCATTGGTCGAGGTGTTTTTGCAGGGACAGGGCGGCGGTGGTTTTGCCGCAGCCGCAAACGCCCATCATCACAAAATGCGTCGTCATGTTCTCTTCCTTTGTTGGATTTGAAAGATATAAGGTCGGGCAGACGGTTTAGAGTGTCTCAAAACCGTTTTCAGACGACCTCAAACTACGGCAAACAGCAGCGCCGACACTGAAAAGCCGATGGCGGCAATCAGCGTTTGGTTGACCGTCCATGTTTTGAGCGTGGTTGGTACGTCCATATCCAAAAGGCGGCCGACCAGCCAGAAGCCCGAGTCGTTGAAGTGGCTGCAACCGACCGAACCTGCCGCGGTTGCCAAAACGACGCAGGCGAGTTGCCAGTCGTTGAAGCCTGCGGCGGCAACGGCGGGTGCCATCAATGCGGCGGCGGTGGTCAGCGCGACGGTTGCCGAACCTTGCGCGATACGCAGCGCCAATGCCACCAAGAAGCAGCCCAGCAATACGGGAATGCCCAAATCCGCCATGCTGTCCGCCAACGCCTGACCGATGCCCGACGCGCGCAACACGCCGCCGAACATGCCGCCCGCGCCGGTAATCAAGATGACCGAACAAACGGGGGCGAGTGCGCCGTCCACCGTTTTCTCCAGCGCGCTTGCTTTTTCGCCGCGTTTTCTGCCCAAAACATAAAGTGCCACCAAAACCGAAATCAGCAGCGCGACAGGGGTCGAACCGATCATGCGCGCCACCTGTACCCAATGTTCGTCCGCGCTGACGACTTTTTCACTGATTAAGGTGGACAGCCCTGTGTTCATAAAAATCAAAAGCATAGGAATCAGCATAATGCCGACCACGGTCGAAGCCTTGGCAGGCGCTTGCGGCCGGTCGTTGTCCACCGCGCCGCCGCTGAGCAAATCGGGAACGGGAACGCGGATGGTGCGTCCTAAAACCTTCCCAAGCAGATAACCGCTGACATACCAAGTGAACATGGCGACGGGCAATCCCAAAATCAGCACCTGCCCAATGTTCGCCGAATAAAATTCCGAAGCCGCAATCGGACCGGGGTGGGGCGGCAGGAAAACGTGCATCACCGAAAACGCGCCGATAGACGCCAGAGCATAAGGCAATACGTCCTGCTTCATGCGCCGCGCCGTCGCGAAGACAATCGGCAGCATCACCACCAATCCCGCATCAAAGAAAATCGGGAAACCGAAAATCAGCGACGCCACGCCCAAGGCAAACGGCGCGCGTTTTTCGCCGAACATCCGAATTAGCGCATCTGCCAGCGACTGCGCCCCGCCCGAAGTTTCCACCAGCCGCCCGAGCATCGCGCCCAAACCGACCAGCAAAGCCACGCTGCCGAGCGTACCGCCGAAGTTTTTCAACAGAACGTCGTTCACAATCTTATCCATCGGCAGCCCCGTCGCCACCGCCGTCAGCAGGCTCACCGACACCAGCGTCAACAGCGCGTGGACACGCAGTTTCACAATCAACAGCAAAATCAGCACAATCGCCATCGCCGCAATACTCAGCAGCCAGCCCGCGCTCAAAGTCTGAGTCCAACCATCCATTTTGAAGCCTTTCTTTGTAATCAGAATACAAGGTGGTTAAGGTTTTTCAAACGTATCAAATAGACCATAGCACGATTTGCAACGGGGCGGTATGGCGATTTTTGATGCTATAAGCGATTAATTTTTAGATGAATTTTAATGATGAATGAGAGGTGAAATAGAGGGCGGGAAAGACAAGGTCAGATGAGGTGTCTGATAAGGCGGAGAGGTCGTCTGAAAGTTTCTTTATCGGGTGTCGAACATGAAATATTATGCAAAAAAGGTCGTCTGAAAACTTTTCAGACGACCTTTTCATTACCTCAACCTTACTATCAAGCCGCGTTGTCGAAGCCGCTGTGGCGCAGCAGTGCGTCTATGCTCGGTTCGCGTCCGCGGAAGGCTTTGAAGGATTCCGCCGCGCTGCGGGAGCCGCCGACGGCGAGGATTTCCTGCCAGAAGCGTTTGCCTGTGGCGGCGACGTCGTCGCTTTCTTCAAAGGCGGCGTAGGCATCGGCGCTGAGGACTTCGGCCCATGCGTAGCTGTAATAGCCTGCGGAGTAGCCGCCGGCGAAGATGTGGCTGAAGCTCAAGGCGAAGCGGTTGTATTCGGGCGGTTGGATGACGGCGACTTCTTTGCGCACGCTGTCTAAAACCTGCGGCCAGTTTTTCAGACGGCCTTCGTCGTCTTCGCTGTAAATGGTCATGTCGAAGAGGGCGAACTCCATCTGGCGGACGAGGAACAGGCCGCGTTGGAAGTTTTTGGCGGCGAGCATTTTGTCGAAGAGTTCTTTCGGCAGGGCGGCGCCGGTTTCTTCGTGGGCGGACATTTGTGCCAAGACGTCGTATTCCCAGACGAAGTTTTCCATAAACTGGCTGGGCAGCTCGACTGCGTCCCACTCGACGCCGTTGATGCCGGATACGCCCAGTTCGTCCACTTGGGTGAGCAGGTGGTGCAGGCCGTGGCCGGTTTCGTGGAAGAGGGTGAGGATTTCGTCATGTCTCAGGCGGGCTTCTTTGCCGCCGACGGGCGGGGTGAAGTTGCAGACGAGGTAGGCGGTGGGCAGTTGCAGCGTGCCGTCGGCGAAGCGGCGGCGGCCTTTGTAGTCGTTCATCCACGCGCCGCCGCGTTTGCCTTCGCGGGCGTAGAGGTCCATATAGACGCCGCCTATGGTTTTGCCGTTTTGTTCCAGCTCGAAGTAGCGCACGTCTTTGTGCCAGACGGGAACGGTTTTTTCGGCGAATCCGATGCCGTAGAGTTTTTTGATTTGGGCGAACAGGCCTGCCAGGACTTTGCTGACGGGGAAGTATTTTTTGACTTCGGTTTCGCTGAATGCGTATTTGGCTTCGCGCAGTTTTTCGCTGGCGTAGCTCAAATCCCACGGCTGCGGGTCGGCGAGGTTCAGGCGATCGCGGGCGAAGGCTTTGACTTCGGCGAGGTCTTTTTCGGCGTAGGGTTTGGCGCGGCGGGCGAGGTCGTGCAGGAAGGTGAGGACTTGTTCGGGGCTGTCGGCCATTTTGGTGAAGAGCGACAGCTCGGCGTAGTTTTTGAAGCCGAGCAGTTTGGCGGTTTGCAGGGCGTTTTCGAGCGTTCGGTCGATGTTGGCGGTGTTGTCGAATTTGCCGTCGTCTGAAAGTTCGCTGGCGCGGGTAACGTAGGCGCGGTAGATTTGTTTGCGCAGATCGCGGTTGTCGGCGTATTGGATGACGGCGAGGTAGTGTGGAATCTGCAAACCGATTTTGTAGCCTGTTTTGCCTTCGCTTTGCGCGGCGGCGGCAAACATGGCGAGCGAGTCTTCGGGGATGCCGGCAAGCGGTGCGGCGGCGTCGAAGTAGAGGGCGAAGGCGTCGGTTGCGTCTAAGACGTTTTGCGAGAATTTGGCGGAGAGTTGCGCGCCTTCGGTTTGCAGTTTCGCCAGTTCTGCCTGCTGTTCGGGCGGCAATTCCGCGCCGCTGAGGACGAAATCGCGCAGGTTGTGGTTGAGCTTGGTTTGCTGTGCGGGGGAGAGGGTGGCGAATTCGGGGGAATTTTTGATGGTTTTGAAGCGGTTGTACAGCTCGATGTCTTGTCCGATTCCGGTGAAGAAGATGGTGATTTCGGGCATCAGTTCGTTATAGACGGCGCGCAGTTCGGGCGTATCGACGACGGAGTTGAGATGCGACACCACGCCCCAAATCCTGCCGACGCGTTCGGTGATGTCGGTCAGACGCTCGACGGTGTTTGCCCAGTCGGTGTGCGTTTGGGCTTTGACTTCGGCAATCTGCGCGCGCGCTTCGGCGATGGCGGTTTGCAGGGCGGGTTTGATGTCGGCGGTTTGGATTTGGTCGAAACGGGGTTTTTCACCCAAATGAAGCAGTACATTATCGGTCATAAACGGGATTCCTTTGTGTGGATGGCGGGTTCAGACGGCCTTTTACGGAGGCCGTCTGAAAAATGGTTGCCTGGGTAAACGGAAAAATACGGACGGTCTGCCGTCATGCCCGTCTTTGCACAGGCGGGAAGGGCGGCCGTTAAGATAGCCTATTTTTAATCGGGTTCACGCGGCAAGGCCGTCTGAGAACCAAACGATACAGCAGATATAGTGCCATCCGGCCCCGCTTAAAGCATCTTTCCCTGTTTTTACGCTATTCTGCGCCGCGCGGGTTGGAAGCGAGCGGGGCGGCGAGGTCGAGGCTCATCGGCGTGCCGGCGGGGGCGAAGACGGCTTGTGCGACATTGGTTTGCAGCGAATCGGCAAACGCGCCGCGGTAGATTTTCGCGCCTTGGTGGGTCAGGTTGGATTGGACGTCGACATAAACTTCGCCGCCGATTTGCTGCCACAGGCGGCAAAAGGTGTAGTCTTCGGAAAGGTAGCGTTTGCTTTCGGGATCGACCATGCAGTCGAAGAAGCGGTAGTGCAGCCCGTTGTCTTCGCGGTTGTAGTCGCTGTCGGAGATGTAGTTCAGCTCGGGATAGGCGGCCATCATTTTTTCGAACACGCCGCGTTTGATGACCATGAATCCGGTCGGCGCGTCATTGACTTTCATAAAGCCTTCTTCATCGACGCGCAGCACGATTTCGCCGTTTTCGTCCTTATCGTCGGTGTTGACGGTGTAGCACGTGTACATCCGCTCGAAATCCGCCTGCGTCGTGCCGGCGGGCACGCCTTCGGCAGGCCAGTTTTCCCGTTTCAGCGGATAAATGCCCGCCACCACGTCTTTATCCGCCAGCAGCAGGCGGTAGAACGCTTCGGCAGAAAAACCGATGTCGGAGTCTATCCAGAAGAGGTGCGTCCATTCGGGGTGCGCCATAAAGGTTGCCACGCAGTTGTTGCGCGCGCGGGTAATCAGGCTCTCGCCGCGCTGCATCATCACTTGCAGCGGCCAGCCGTTTTGCGCGCTGGTGTTGACGATGTTGAGCAGCGAAAGGACGTAATTGTGGAAATATTTCCCGTCGTGGCTGGGGGTCATGATGACGGGGTACATTTGCGTAAGAGCAGATTCGGGCAACATAGTATTTTCCTGATTGTTAATAGATTATGGGGCTAAGCTTGAGGGTTTAGCAGGCGGTATTGTACGCGCAAAAACTCATCCAGCACCGCCTGCTGGATTTCTAAACGCTTCGCCACGGGCGAGGCATAGCGCACGATGATAAGGTACACCTTGTCGTCATGCGGCACGCGGGTTACGCGCGGCTGGGCGGCAGGGGTGATAAACAGTTTCTCCGCCTGCACGTTTTCCAAATGCCGCTGGATGGCAGGCACATAAGGTTGGCACAAAGGCTCCAATACGGCTTTCAGACGACCTACAATCACATCCGAATCCAAATGAATCGGCACGGGAATTTCCACCGTATGAATCACATAATCGCCCAAGATATTGTCGCGGCGGACGGAGTGGTTCAAAAGCAGGCTGTTGGGAAACGACAGAGTCTTGCCCGAAAGCTGACCGACCAGCGGGTTCGGGCCGATCTGCATCATCAACGTGTTCAAAAGATTAATATCGACCACACGCCCGCGCAGGCCGTTCACTTCAATATAGTCGCCGACCGAATATTGTTTCGTTACCGAGCGCAAGATGCTGCCCGACAAACACATAATCAGTTCCTTAGTCGCCACCACAATTGCCGCCGCTACGGCAAACATCGACAGCGCCAGCGTTTGGATTTGTGTCGCCCAAATTACCGCCAGCCCGAAAATCGTCAAAATCAGCGTCAGATTGCGGCTGAGTACCAAGGAGCGGCGTTTTTCCTCGATGCTGTAATGCGGGTGGCGGCGCAGATACAGTTTCAGCAAAACGCCCCGCAAAACCAGCAGCGCCATGACCATCAGCACCGATTCCACCACTTCCTCGCGTACCGGCAGCGTATGCAGCCATTGCCGTACTGTGTCCCACATAGTGTAAAAATCCTATATTTATCTTGATATTGTTTTCAGACGACCTATACGCACCATCGGCACGGATTGCCGGGCCGCCTAAGAAATGACATTATAAATGATAACGAATGGGGAGGTCGTCTGAAACATCCGCAAGAGTCATAACATCGAAATGGCGCGTTCAGACGACCCTCAAAGCCTATGATGATATACCGTAACACTATGTTAATAAAGAGAAAATTGTTTACCGGGCTGCCAAAAAAGGATAACATAGAGTCCGTAACCTAAAGGGTTTGAATTAACCACCGATAACGAGGAATCAAAATGACTTGCAAAATCCACGATCATCACGACCATACCCATGGCGCCGGTTGCGGCCATACCGCCATCAAACACGGCGACCACACCGACTATCTGCACGACGGTCATCTGCATCACGAACACAACGGTCATTACGACGAGCACAGCTTAAGCGTCAATGAAACCAATCCCGACGGCTGCCATCCTGTCGATACCTGCAAAGGCCACGTTCACGGCGAAGGCTGCGGCCATGAAGCCGTACCGCACGGCGATCACACCGACTACATCGTCAACGGTCGCCTGCACCACCAACACGGCGACCACTGCGACGATCACGGTCCGGTTGAGATTGTGAAGTAAGCGCAATAGAAGCGGTTTCTTCTGAAATAAGCGTTAAGAACAAAAGGTCGTCTGAAAATGCTGCTTCCGTAAGATAAAACGGAATGGTGTTTTCAGACGACCTTTTTGTGTTTTCCATCTCATTGAGAAGGAGGGAAGGGGTAAATGGCTTTAGCTTTTGTTTGTTAATTCAGTTCTATTGGATAGTTATGCTTCATCGTTTATGATTTCAATAAATCCGATAAGCTGTCATCCTCTTCTGTTGCAACCGTGTATTTCTCTTGCGCCCATTCGCCTAAGTCAATCAACCGGCAACGCTGACTGCAAAACGGTCGGTATTTACTCTCTTCATTCCATATCACCGGTTTTTGACAGGTCGGACATTTCACAGTCGTTACTTCAGTCATTATTTGTTCCTTACAAATCATTTATGCTTTGTCTGTTGATTGAAATATTTCACGTTAGGGCAATGATGTACCAAATTTCGAGTTGCCGGAATATCCCAGATAAAACCTATGCAAGCCCTGAATCTTTTGGGTCAATTCAGATAAAGTCCCTTCATTTTCTAAGACATCATCTGCATAGAGCAGCCGCGTTTTGCGGCTGGCCTGAGTGTTCATAATGCGCTTGATCTCTTCTGTATTCAAACCGCTTCTTTGCTGAACGCGAAGAATTTGCGTTGCTTCAGAAACGTCGATAACCAACACTCTATCGACAGCCGCTAAAAATTCCGGATTTTCAATCAGCAAAGGTACATCGATAATACCGTATGCTGCGCTAGGATAACGGGTTTTGGCTGATTTTATTTCATTTAAAATCAAAGGCAGTAATACTTCTTCCAATTCTTTTTTGGCTTGAGGTCGTCTGAAAACCAGATCCCTCAAAGCAGCACGGTTCAGACTGTTTTGGGTATGAAAAACCTTGTCGCCAAAAAGACGGCGGATAGCCGGTAATGCTATACCGTTATCCGCCGTCAGGTTTCGACTCAGGGCGTCGGCATCAATGTGCGGGACACCCAAATCAGAAAAGATTTTTGCTGCTTGAGATTTCCCACTGCCGATACCACCCGTCAAACCTATCCATAAAGTCATATTAAAACCCTGATTTGGTCAGCCACCAAGTGACGGCACGATGTACCGGCTCGTTAGCTACCAGAATAATCCAGCCGGCAATAGCCAAACTCGGACCGAAAGCAAAATATTGTCCTTTGGCAACCCGTCCGATAATCGCACCAATCAGACCAATTAACGCTGCCATAAAGACCAATACAGGTAAAATGCCGGCACCAAGCCATGCACCTAGTGCGGCCAGCAATTTAAAATCGCCGTTACCCATACCGATTTTTCCAGTCAAAAGCTTATAGATAAAACACAACAACCATAAGCTCATATAGCCGAAAACTGCGCCTAAAACGGCAGATTTTAATGGAACAAAAGTGCCATTCAAATTAAACAGCAAACCTAACCATATCAACGGCAGGGTCAGGCTGTCGGGTAAATATTGAGTATCCGCATCGATAAAGGTTAATGCAATCAATATTGCAGTCAATATCAAACTGCCAAATGCCGCCATCGTCCAGCCATATTGCCACGCCACAACACCAAACAGTATGCCGGTCAATAATTCAATTAAGGGATAACGGATGCTGATGGGCGTTTTACACGAGCCACATTTACCACCAAGCATCAGATAACTGAAAATCGGAATATTTTGCCAAGCCTTTACCGGGGCATGACACTTAGGGCAGCGGGAATCCGGTTTCATCAAATTGAATGGTTGCTGCTCTTCTTCCGTTAATTCAAGTTGCAAATGCTCTTTCGCAAACTGAGTCCAGCCGCGTTCCATCATGACAGGAACGCGGTAAATGACAACATTAAGGAAACTTCCGATCAACAAACCAACAATGACAGATAATGGAATAGCAAATGGCGCTAATGTATCCAAAGATTCCAACATATTAACCTACTACGTTACCGAGGTTAAATAGCGGCAGATACATTGCTACTAACAATGTTCCGATGATGGAGCCTAAAACTACCATAATGATGGGCTCCATCAGTGAGGATAATTGTGCTACAGAGTTATCAACTTCATCCTCGTAAAATTCAGCAGCCTTATTCAGCATATCATCAAGAGAACCGGATTCTTCACCAATAGCGGCCATTTGAATAACCATATTGGGGAACATATCCGTACTTTGCATACTCGAAGTCAAAGAAAGACCTTGAGTAACTTTCGCACGAATGTCCTGTGTTGCCTCCTCATAAAGGATATTACCGGCTGCTCCTGCTACTGAATCTAAAACTTCTACCAAAGGTACGCCTGCTGCAAACAAGGTGGAAGTGGTACGAGCCCAGCGAGCAATAGTTGCTTTACGGACAATTTGACCAAAAATTGGTAAACGTAAAACCATTGCATCTATACGTTTCTGGAAATTTGGTGATTTTTCATGTAGTTTATAAACACCAAAACAAATGGCAATAACCATAACAATCATCAGCCACCCATATTCCACGAATATTTTGGAAATATCCATAACAACTTGGGTTAAACCAGGCAATTCAGCACCCATTCCAGCATAAACTTTACCAAATTCAGGTAATACCCAACGCATCATTACAAAGATCAATGCTATTGCAACAACAACAATAGAAATTGGGTAAGTCAGTGCGGTTTTCACTTTTTTCTTAATGGCTTGCGTTTTCTCTTTATATACAGCAAGTTTATCCAACAGGCTTTCCAAAACACCGCCAGCTTCGCCGGCCGCAATCAGATTGCAATAAAAACGGTCGAAATATTTTGGATATTTGGCAAATGATTTACCTAATGCACTACCTTGTTCCACATCTGCACGGACTTGCATCAACATTTCAGTCATGGATGGGTTGGAGTGTCCGCGTGCGACAATTTCAAAAGCCTGCATTAAAGGCAGACCTGCTTTCATCATGGTGGCAAGTTGACGGGTAAAGACAGTGATGTCTTCCTGAGTAATACGACGCTTTTTAGTTGCCTTTACTTTACTGATACGTAAAGGGCGTATCCCGCGACGTTGGAGCTTTTTACGCGCTTCTTCTTCGTCTTTGGCGACTACTTCGCCTCGGACCAATTGATCCGTATTGGTATTTTTACCTTCAAACGTAAAACGTTTGCCTTTATTTTTTTGAGCGAATAAGCCTCTTTTTTGCTCTGCTTGAGCCATTTTGTTACCCCTTGGTTTAAGTTTAAGAATGAAGAAAACAAAAGTCCCCGTGTTTCTTCGATTCAATGGTTTAATCGTTAGTGTGAGCAATCACTTCTTCTAATGAAGTCAAACCTTGCATAACTTTTAATAAGCCTGCACGGCGTAAATCGACCATACCTTCTTTATAGGCCATGTTCATAATATCAACTTCCGTACCATTATTCATAATGACACGTTGCATTTCCTCGGTAATCGGCATTACTTCGTAGACACCGACACGGCCTTTAAAGCCTTTACCACGACAACTATCGCAACCGACAGGACGGTAGAGTTTCCAATCCTTTGCTAAATCTTCATCTGTAAATCCTGCTTTTTTTAATGCGGGAACTGGAGGACGTTCAACCTCACGCTTACAGCTCGAACACAGACGACGCAATAGTCGTTGCGCCATAATTAAGCTGACGGAACTGGCAATGTTGAATGGGGCAACCCCCATGTTCAACATACGGGATAGGGTCGCAGGCGCGTTATTGGTATGCAACGTTGAAAACACCATATGTCCGGTTTGTGCCGCTTTGATAGCAATATCCGCGGTTTCCAAGTCCCGAATCTCACCTACCATGATAATGTCAGGGTCTTGTCGCAAGAAAGATTTCAACGCCGCAGCAAAAGTCAAACCTTGTTTGTCATTGACGTTGACTTGGTTGATGCCGGGTAAATTAATCTCGGCCGGGTCTTCTGCAGTGGAAATATTGACGTCTTCTGTATTTAAAATATTCAAGCAAGTATAAAGTGATACGGTTTTACCGGAGCCTGTCGGACCTGTTACCAATACCATGCCATAAGGCCGATGAATGGCCTCAAGCAGCATTTCTTTTTGGAAGGGTTCGAATCCCAGTTGGTCAATATTTAAAGTTGCTGCATCAGAATTCAGAATACGCATTACCACTTTTTCACCAAAAAGCGTAGGTAACGTACTTACACGAAAATCAATGGGGCGACCGTGTTTATGGAAAGCAATCTGAATACGACCATCTTGCGGTACGCGTTTTTCCGAAATGTCCAAACGCGCCATTACTTTGATGCGTGAAGCCAGCTGTCCGCGTACAGCAACAGGGGGTTGAACCACTTCCCTTAGCTGTCCATCTACACGAAAACGGACACGAGCCATTTGTTCATAAAATTCGAAATGTATATCGGATGCGCCTGCATTTAGAGCATCTGATAAAGTTTTGTGAATAAAGCGTGGAATAGGCCCATCTTCAGCCTCTTCGTTGTCAATATAAAGCGCCTGAGAGGGCTGAGCAGCTTCTTGTTCTTCACTAATTTCTTTTAAGATGGTGGTAGAACGTTGTCCTAACCATTCTAAAAGGGAGCTTAACTGGTCGTCAGGTACGACAACTAAATCTATCGTCACACCTGAAGAAAAAGTGATTTTTTGGAAGTTTTGGATTTGTGTCGGGTCTGATACGGCCAGATAAACTTTACGGCCGCGACGAAATATGGGTATGCATCGATTTTGAACCATCTGTTCTTCGCTTAAAACATCAGTTATGACATTGCTGCGAGGATAATGATGCAAATCCAATAAGGGGTAGCTGAATACACGTGCAACTAATTCTCCTAAACTTCTAGGAGAGATGATGCCGTCCGCAAAAAGCATGGGTAAGATTTCTTTCCCTGATTTCAAGGCATTGCCGTAATGTTCAGCTTGTGCATTTGTAATGGTCTGGCTTTGAAGCAGTACGCGTAATAGTCCGATACTCATTATTCAATTATCCATTTCTTGTATAACCTTTTATACAGTAAATATTTTCAGGCGTAATGCTGATGAAATATCTTACAAAAAGGAGATCCCCATTGGTTACTTGATATTTTGTATTTAACTGTATTAAAAGGAAATTTTATTTTAAGTGTTTTTATTTATTGTTAAGGAATAATATGATATTCCGATGGTATGTGCAATCCCTTATTTATGCAGAATATTATAGGGAGGGTAGTTTGGAAATTTTTAGGGAGTCGCTATTATAAGGCAAACAATACAGTTGCAACACTTCTCGGCGGAACTTTGTATGAGACTCTCTTAGAGTGATTGCTTTGGATGCTGTTTCTAGCGGGATAATTTGGTGGTATTTAAGAGACAGTATGGTGGGGATAGACCACATGTAGGTCGTCTGAAAACTAAAAATGCGAAAAGCCGAATCATGTTTGAGTACATGATCCGGCTTTGATTTGATATGAGCGACTATTTCAGCAAATTAAAAATAGAGACTCAGTTCATTAGTCGATAATTTATTGGCGAATACGAGTTTGCGCGGGTGCAGGTGCAACTTCGCGAATAATGACTTCACGAACAACTTGAGGTTCTGCTTTTTTCGGACCGCAGCCTTCAGGCATCCAATAGAATGATTGGGCATTTTTGTCTTTATCAAACAGAATTTTGAATTGGCAAGTTTTGTGTTCGCCATTTTCACGGTAGTTGAACAAGTAGTCCCACTCGCGCACGCCATAAAGACCTTCTTGGAAGTGAGGACGTCCAATCAGTTCATAGATTTGGTCTTTATTCATGCCGGCTTCAATTTGACGGACATTATCCCAGTTTGGCCAAGAGCCATGTTGAGTACCATCGTGACGCAGGGTGGTTTTGGCTGCATCAGGCCATACGGGATTGTCAGTAGTGCCTTCTTTGCTAACTTTGCTCAGATTACCACAGGCTGCCAAGGAGAGTGCTGCAATCGCAGGCAATACAAATTTCGATAATTTCATGTTTTTTCCTTTTATATCAAATCTTTGATAGATGGAGATGATTTTAAACCATCCCCTCTAGGTCTTACCATTGGTAGCCGACGCTTCCGCCCCAGTTGACATCTTTGCGGGTGTTCACGCTTACGCCGGTTTTGATGGACCATTTGTTGTTATCGGAATTATGTGCATAACCAACAGCAATTGCTTGTTGACCACGATAGCCACCTACAGCTGCAGAAACGATACTTTTACCTGCTTCGTTCGGACGTTGAAGGAAGCCGATTGCAGTAGCACCAGCGATACCTGCACGCAGGTCTTTGTTCATATCGTTGATGCGGTCTTGGAGGTTATTGATAACGATGCTGTTGCCGTTTGTTTGTGCGGCTACTTGGTATAGTTGGCTGCCGTTGATGGCATCTGTGCTGGTAGGTGTGATACGGCCGGCTGCAACATTGGTGATTGTGCGTTCGTTACCTGCTGAGCCTACACTTACTGTAGATGTAGGATTAGTACCGGCAAAACCACTGTAAGTTACGCCGTTTACAGTAGCGCTGTTAGTGCCTACTGCAGCAGAAGTAGTAGAATTTGCGCCTAAAGCAACAGAGTATTCATCACTTGCAATCGCTCCGCGACCGATAGCGACAGAAGAACCGCCTTTAGCTTGAGCCTGCAGACCAGAAGCTACGCTGGCGTTTCCAGTAGCTTGGGAAGCAGGACCTGTTGCAACAGAGTAGTTGCCGCTGGCAACAGAAGAAGAACCTACTGCAGCCGCAGAAGTACCGCTGGCTTGAGCTTTTTGACCTACTGCAACGGTGTAAGCGCCGGTTGCTTGAGTACCTTGTCCGACAGCGGTGGAGGCAGGAGCTGTAGCATTAGAGCCGGAGCCAAATGCGGTAGAAGACAAGCCTTCAGCGACAGAGGAAGAACCTACTGCAGTGCTGCTGTTGCCTTTTGCGGCAGCTTGGCGACCGATGGCGGTAGCTGCATTAGCAGTTGCATTGGCACCTTGACCGAAAGCTGCAGCGGCAGTGCCTTCAGCTTTAGAGAGTGTGCCAACTGCAGTGGCGGATTCATGTTCAGCAGTGGTTTCAGTACCAATTGCAACGGTGCTGTGGCTTTTTGCACTGGCTTGAACGCCGACAGCTACACCGTAACGGCCAGTTGCGCCCTTGCTGTCATAGTTGCTGCGGACGGGTTCGTTGTTATCGTTAATGCTTACATATGAAGCATTTGTCAGCGCTGCTGCAAATGCAGGCGAAGCAGAAACAAGACCTGCAGCTGCCAATGACAAAGCCACTGTTTTGTTGAGCGCGGTAAAACGATTCATGTGTGTTTTGTGTTTCATAATTATCTCCCTGATAAAAACACATAAATAATAATATGGATGAATCTATATATTTCGCATATTTTAATTGACAAATATATGCCGTTTATCTAATATGCATACCACTGGTCATTGAGCAGTAGTAAAATACATAAAATTTTATTTCTAAAAAATAAAATTGATTCAGAAAACAAATGGTTCGAAGCACGATTTGCTACTTCGTACATGATTACCATTATATGAAGTTCCTTATTTTGTATTTATTATTTTTTTTTATCAAATATTAACTTCATTATAAAAAAACAATCGGTTCCCTCATTATCTATATGCAATATATAACAAAAAAAATAATAACACATATAATATATTTATGTTTTTTGATTTATTTTGGTTTTAAATTGCGTTTTTTGCTTTTTAGTTAATTAAAAATATCTTATTTGTTCGGTTTGGTCATTGTTGAAATCAAGCGTTGCATTTTATATATTTAATATGATAGGAAATTTTATATGAAGATATATTTTTTCTACTGGAAATGATATTTTTCTTTTTTGTCTCTCTGTTAATTATTCCATAGATTTGTGTTGTATTTTCGATACTTGTGCCATGGCGTGGATAAGAGGTGTTTTTGTTTGGATGGTATATATTGGAATAAGCTGAGATTTGTAAAGACAATCCGAGTTTTCAGACGACCTTTTAGTCAAAAATAAAGCCCGATTATTGCAATCGGGCTTTATTGGTTTGTGGTTGTATCATTCAATCACGATTTTCGGGAAGCGGCTGCTGAAATCTTTGCCTTTGTCTGCAATGGTCAGTGCGATTTGGAAGGCCGCGTCGGTATAGATTTTGGCAATGGCGGGATGTTCGTCAAACAACTGTTTCGCCGCGCCGCCATCCATTGCTTCGCGTACGGGTAGGCTTAACGGAAGCTGTCCGAGCAGCGGGACATTCAGACGACCTGCCAGGTTTTTGCCGCCTTCAGAACCGAAAATAGCTTCGGCGTGGCCGCAGTTGGAGCAGATATGTACCGACATGTTTTCCAGTACGCCGAAAATCGGAATATTGACTTTGTGGAACATATCGACTGCTTTGCGCGCGTCAATCAGGGCAATGTCTTGCGGCGTGGTAACGACGACCGAACCGGTTACAGGGATTTTCTGCGACAGGGTGAGCTGGATGTCGCCTGTACCCGGCGGCAGGTCGATGAAGAGGTAGTCCACTTCATCCCACTCGCTTTGGAACATCAACTGCTGCAAGGCTTGGCTGACCATCGGGCCGCGCCAAACGACGGCTTGGTCGGTATCGACCAGAAAGCCGATGGACATCACTTGGATGCCGCTGTCGGCTTCGACGGGAATCAGTTTTTTGTTTTGTTGGTCAGGTTTGCGGTCTTGCACGCCCAACATGGTCGGTTGGCTCGGACCGTAGAGATCGGCATCCAGTACGCCCACGCGTGCGCCCATGCGTGCCATGGCGGTGGCAAGATTGGCGGTAGTGGTGGATTTGCCGACACCACCTTTGCCGGATGCAACGGCGATAATGTTTTTGACGCCTTTGATGGTGGCAACGCCGGGCTGTACTTTGTGCGTTGTGATTTCCGTGTCGATGCTGAGGTGGATATGCGCGTCGCCCGTGATGCCGATGACGGCTTCTTGCAGGCTATTGGCGATGTCGGCGGCGATATGGCCGACGGGGAATCCGAATTTCAGTCCGATATGGAGGCCGTCGGAGCGTTCTTCCAACAGTTGGACGGCTTTTTCACTGCCGAGCGTGCGCTCGGTGCCGGGGATTTTTACTGCTTCCAGTGCAGTTTGAATGGCTGCGATATTCATGGCGTATCTCTGGTTGATAGGGAACGATAATTGAATGAAGGATGATTCATGTTTGGTGTGTTAAATACAGGAAATACGGTAGGTATGGAATGAAAGATACGGATCCATATTTCAGGAAAAATGCGTGAGTGCTGTAATAAATTTTCTTACAATAAAAACTGTATCTAAAGTCATCAAAATTAATTTAAATATTATTAAAAATATAGAGTTTTTATACAATGAATTATCAGGTTGGTCATGATATTTTATGTAATTATATTTCTGAACTTTATATTATGTTTTAATGAATATGAATGAGCTGGGTAGTGAATGTTAATCCCAATTTGCGGCAAGTTCATTTGCTATTTTGAGTCGTTCTGTAGTGCCGACATCCAGCCATAATCCATTGTGTTGCTCGCCGGTAACGCGGTGTCGGTTCATGGCTTCCCGCAATAGGGGTGCGAGTTTGGCGATTTGGTTGGGCGGTGTATTTTGGAAAAGGTTGGGGTGGTATATGCCTATGCCGCTGAAAGTTAGCGCGATTCCTTCGGTTTTATTGGAGTGTACCTGTCCATCGGGAGAAATGGAAAAATCGCCCTCCGGATTGTGTGGGGGGTTGGGAACCAACCAAATATGTGCCAGTAGGTTGGATGTTTGTAGGGATGCGGCAGCCTGTCGGGCGGCGTTGAAGTCGATATCGGTCAAAACATCTCCGTTGATGACAAGGAAAGGGGCGTCGCCCAGTAAGGGTAGGGCGGTAGCGATTCCGCCGGCGGTCTCCAGTCCGCCTGTCGATTCGGGAGAGTAGGCTATGCTGACTCCGTATTGTGCGCCGTTACCAAGTTTGGCTTCGATTTGTTCGCCTAGCCATGCGTGATTGATGACGATTTCGGTGAAACCTGCGTTTTTCAGACGACGTATATGCCAGCCGATGAGTGGTTCGCTGCCAACTTTTAGAAGTGGTTTGGGTGTGTGGTCGGTCAGGGGGCGCATCCTTTCTCCGCGTCCTGCTGCCAGTATCATTGCTTTCATGGCTGTCCTTGTTTGGGATGGGATAATATAGTGGATTAACTTTAAACCAGGACGGCGTTACCTCGCCTTAGCTCAAAGAGAACGATTCTCTAAGGTGCTGAAGCACCAAGTGAATCGGTTCCGTACTATCTCTGTACTGTATCTGCGGCTTTCGCCTTGTCCTGATTTAAAGTTAATCCACTATAGTCATTTGATGTGAAAGTATACAGTGTTGTGCCGTCAGGATTCAAAGGGAATGATACTTTGGTTATCGGTGTATTGATTGGTCGTTGATGAGGGGATACGGAATCAATAGGTCGTCTGAAAACGAAGATGGGTTTTCAGACGACCTTGTGTTCAGGCCAATGATTTGAATTGTCGGCGGAAATACAGTAACGCCGGGTTGTCGGTGTGGATAGTGGTGATTTCATCGATGCGGACATAAAAGATGAAATGTGTGCCGATTTCGTGTTGATCGATAATGTGACCGTGTAAATGGGCCAGTGCGCCTTCAACTTCGAGTTGACCGGTTTGCCCTCTATGCCAAATGTGGTATTCGAAGCGTTCTTCGGGGGAAAGGTTGGTAAGTCCTGCGAAGTGTTCGGCGACGTCTTGCTGATTTTCTGACAGGGTGTTGATACAGAGGTTTCGGTTTGCCTGCAATATGGGAATGATGCCTGCCTGCCGGTTGATACATAACATAACGGTAGGCGGCTCGTCGGTAATCGGCGCTACGGCTGTCATGGTAATGCCGTAACGTCCGGATTGTCCGTCTGTGGTAATAACATGGACGCCTGCGGCACAGGATGCCATAGCATCGCGGAATGGACTCTTGAGTGTGTGTGTGGAATCTGTCATTCAGTTTCTTTTATTTTAGTGCCTGCTCAATTTGCGCGAGCTGGCGCAAAAGCTCTTTCAATTCGAGCATTTTTTCTTTAGATAAGATTTTTTCGATGGCGTCATAGCGTTCATCCACTTGCGCGCCTATGGTTTCGTACAGTTTTTCGCCTTCTTGGGTCAGCTTCAGGTAAACGCGGCGCTGGTCGTTAGAGGGTTTCAGGCGTACCGCCAAGCCTGCTTTTTCCAGTCGGGTCAGGATGCCGGTCAGGCTAGGACGTAAGATGCAGGCTTGGTTGGCGAGATCTTGGAAGTCTAATGTGCCGTTTTCTGCCAGAAGGCGGATGATACGCCATTGCTGGTCGGTAATATTGGCTTGGTTCAAAATAGGGCGGAATTGTGTCATCAACGCTTCTCGGGCTTGAATCAGTCCAATATTGATAGATGCATGTTTAGATTGGTTGGGCATTATAAGTCTCCATTGTTATCAAAAATCAAACCGTTGAAGCGCGAGGCGGGTATGCAAAAAGCGTTTTTTCATTATAAGCTGCTATTGAAGCGGCAAGGATATATGGGAACAAAAGCATCATTGTTTGGGTATGTTGGGAATACGCTGAACAGTTTGTTTTGATAATAATGTTCCCAAGTTTTCTTATAATCCTATCTTAGTCTATTTTCTGCGCAATCTCAACAAAATCATCAAGTACGGATTTTTTGGGTAATTCATTTCTTTAAAAAACGAATATATTTTGAAACGATGGATATGCCGTATGGTGTTTGGGTTCTTTATATTTTAAGGATTTTAATAGGGGTTTGGTCAGTAGAAGAGGTTCATCAGCCAGATTCTGCTGCGCAATCCCCAATAGCTGCTCAATCCTGAGGTGTGATGTATCATTTTTCCGTTTTTAATCAAAATGATGGTCGGTGTGACGGCAATTTTCCAGTTGGCTGCCAATTGGTCGTCTGAATCGTTAACTGTCGGGAATTGCAGTTGATGTTCCTTCATATAGGATTGAATCTCTGTATCGGAGCCGGAATGTACGGCGACACCGAGCGTAGGAATACCGTTTTGATGTAAGCGGTCGATTGTCGGGGATGTGTATGAGCAGATATGGCACCATGTTCCCCAAAAATAGACAACGGCAACACGTTCCTTGCTGAGTGTTTCGAGCGAAGTGCTGCTTCCATTGATAACACGGAGGGAATCTGATGAGGCTTGCATCGGTTGATTGGGTTTGCGCCACCAGTCAACGGCTACGGAAATCAGAATAAAGAGGAGGAGGGCTTGGATAAGGGATTTTAGATAAGATAAGAGTCGTTTCATGTGGTGTCTGCATAAAACAGGCTGAATAGAAAGGAATCCGCATGTGCGGCTACAAGGTTGGCTTGCGGGCGTCGTCTGCGGCTTGCCGCCTTGCATCGGCAGATGAGGCATTCCAATAAACAGCCTGTCTGTATTTGAATCGTTGAGCTACGATATCAAAGTTTATCACTTATTATGAGGTTTAACGGCTTTTAATCTGGCGCGTATAAATAGCTAAAATAATGACGGCAAATACGGTGGAGGCAATCCATCCTGCCGGTTCGCCGACGCGATACCAACCTACTTGTTGTCCGACAAAACCGGCCAACGCGGAGCCGCCTATGCCTAGCAGGGTGGTCATGATGAAGCCTAAGTTTTCTTTGCCCGGGTGTAGGAATTTTGCCAATACGCCGATTACAAATCCAATAATGATGGTGCTGATCCAACCCATATCTCTTGTCTCCTTGTGTGTTGTGAGGAATGTATGTGTGAAAATGCAGTATACAGGCTTGTTTTGTCCCGCTGTGCCATCTTTACAGTTTATAGCGTTGTCCCGTATGGGAAGGGCGGACGGCGGTATTATAGTGGACTAAATTTAAATCAGGACAAGGCGA
>NZ_KV821509.1:0-4471 GCF_001815675.1 Neisseria sp. HMSC065D04 | reverse complement strand
GCCGTACTGGTTTAAAGTTAATCCACTATATTAGCCAGCATTGATTCATGCTAAAAGGTCGTCTGAAATCTTTTTCAGACGACCTTTTGACTTGCCGGAGCAAATTCTGATTATTGGGCAGATTCAGCGTTTTCGGGAACTTCTTCAGGAACTTCTGAGGCAGCTTCGCTTTCTTGTTCCAACATATTATCAGCAGATGAGTCTTGCTCAGGGAGGTTGTTGGCATCAAATTTTTCAGAAGGCATGTTGTTCATTGGTGCTTCATATGCAGGCTGTCCCAAATTGTATTGCTGCATGGCTTCGGCAGGAAGATTTTTCATTATAAAAAATACTAGTGGGATCATGATAATGAGGCAAACCAGAGCAATCCACAAATAAGCTTGCATGAGGTGTTTGCGGTTTTTATTGCCGTCCCCAAATGCCCAGACAAATATCATGATAGGGTTTACTATAGGAATAGCGAGTATCAGGAGTGTGATGAGCCAATCCTTGACGGTCATGACTGCAGTGTCGTTGGGTACATTAGGGTGTGGAGTGTTATTTTGATCCATGAATAAACTACCTGAATGAAAGTAAATGAATAGGTCGGCAGCGGGCGGTTTTAATTTCTAATGTTTTAAAATGTGCTGAATGTTAAAGCGGTGACGCTGTATAGAATCATTTTGCACTTTTACCCGACTGCCCGGCGATTGCAACATATATTTTATCCCAGCTGCAAGGAGGGGAATGTTATCTTTCATTCCGTTTTCATGCAAGTGGGCGGGTGGCGGGATAAGGCATTGAGGTGGGATGTGTTGGATTTTGGGTCATATGCGGATGGGTTTTAATGGAATGGGGCGGCTTTGCCGTGTTCTATTAAATTCAATCCACTATGGGTAAGAAACTCAGAAGCGGGTTGATGAAATGGGGTGATGTGCGGGTTGGTGCCGCAAAAGGAAATTTAATGTAAAGGTCGTCTGAAAATAGGTTTTCAGACGACCTTTAGGATTGTGAACTATTCTGCGGCAGGTTTTACCGTGTTGCGGACATCGCCGCTTTTTTCTTTGT
The DNA here is from genome assembly GCF_001815675.1 of Neisseria sp. HMSC065D04. Lineage (NCBI taxonomy): Bacteria > Pseudomonadati > Pseudomonadota > Betaproteobacteria > Neisseriales > Neisseriaceae > Neisseria > Neisseria sp. HMSC065D04. Next base: position 3,424 of record NZ_KV821509.1, on the reverse strand, counting down.
GTTTCAGCACTGCACGGTCGAGCTTGTCCATCAGAACATCAATGGCGGCGTACATATCTTGTTCAACGGCCTCGACGTGGAGGTCTTTACCCGCCAGATGGATGTCTGCTTCAGCCTGTTGATTGAGTTTTTCCACGGAAAGGGTAATGGTAACGGAAATGGCGTTGGCTGCGTGGCGGTTGATGCGTTCCAATTTTTCGGAAACGTAGTTTTTGATGGCCTCGGTAACGTCGAAATTCAGACCGGTGATTTTCAGATTCATAATACAGCTCCTTCGGTGGGGTTCAGTCCGTCAGAAACGGAACGGGAAAACTGCGGTTTAAAACTGTCATTCGGTAAGTTTGCGTTTGTGTGCCGGCGGGATGTCGAGCGATTCCCTGTATTTGGCGACGGTGCGGCGGGCGATGTCTATGCCCTGTTGTTTGAGGAGGCGGACAAGGGTTTCGTCGGAATGGGGCTTGCTGCTGTCTTCGTTTTCGATAATCTGCCCCAAAACGGCTTTAATCGCGCCTTGGCTCAGGCCTTCTTTGTCGCCTTCGGAATTGACTGCCTGTGTGAAGAAATAGCGTAACGCAAATAGTCCGCGCGGGCAAGACAAATATTTTTGGTTGGCGGCGCGCGAAATGGTGCTTTCGGCAAGCCCCAATTCGGCGGCTGCGTCTTTCATGAGCATGGGCGCGAGTCCGATTTCGCCGAAGATGAAGAAGTCTTCCTGATTTTTGACGATGTATTCGGCAAGGCGGATGACGGTGCTTTTGCGCAGTTCGAGGGAGTCGATGCGCTGCTTGGCTTCGTTGATTTTTTCTTTCCACTCGGGCGCGCCGTCTTCTGCGGATTTCATGAGTTCGCAGTATTCACGGTTGAGTTGCAGTTTGGGCCAGGCGGCTTCGTTGCCGATGACTTTCCAGCCGTCTTTGCCTTCTTTGACCCAAACGTCGGGCTGGATGTAGGCGGTCGGTTCGGAGGAGGCGAAACCGTAGGCGGGGTAGGGGTTGAGCGTGGCGATGATGTCGAGTGCGGCTTCTATGGTTTCGCTGTCGATTTCGGGAAAGAGTTTGCGGAAGCGGATGATGTTTTGTTTGCGGTTTTTGCCCAAATCGTGCAGCGAACTTTGGATGAGGTGGGCGGCCGCCTGACGCGCGGGGCTGGCGGGCAGGCGCATGAGTTGGAGCATCAGGGATTCGGTCAGGTCGGCGGCGGCAACGCCGGGCGGGTCGAAGGTCTGCAAAAGGTCGAGGGCGTTTTGCAGCTCGTCTTCGTCCAGCATCCATTCCAAGGGCGTGTTGTCGATAACGTCTTGAATGCTGTCGGTGAAATAGCCTTGGTCGTCCAGGAAGTCGATAAGGATGTGGACGTAGGCGGCTTCTTTGTCGGAAAGGGGGTGTTCGCACACTTGGGCGTGCAGGTATTGGTTGAAATCTTCTTCTTTGGCGATGTTGAGCCACGCATCTTCGGCATCGTCGCCGCCGAGGTGGTTGCTGCGCGGCATGGTGGTACCGTGATTGAACTCTGCGTCTGCAAATTCGTCGGCTTCGGGACGTTCGAGCAGGGGATTGTCCTGCAACCAGTCTTCGATCTCGCGTTCGAGTTCGATACCGGACATTTGCAGGATGCGCAGGGATTGTTGCAGACGTTGGTTGAGTTGTTGGGTCTGCCTAAGTTTGAGGCCGAGTAAGGTCATGGTGCAATGTATGTTGATTGGTTTTATGGTGGATTGGATTTGAAGCGGCGCGGCTTGGCTTACATTACGCTGTCAACTGCTTCTTGTTCATCCACTATGTGATTTCAGACGACGTTTGGTTTGGTAAGGAGGCGAAGAAAGGGTCGTCTGAACGGATTTTGCAGTGTGTTTATAGGCGTTTGGTCAACGCTTTTTATTTTTTATCCTAGATGTGTATTTCAACATTTTGCCTTGCCGCCGTCAACTGACGAGGCATGTTTGAAGATGGGTATCCGGATATTGATGATGTGGGTTGGAGATTTGTTTGTTGATGGTTTTTATAAAAATTTAAATAAATCATATGTTTGATTATATTTAAGGTGTGATTGTTTGGACGGCGTGCGTTTCATTGTATATGAGGCTGGTTTTTGTCCGACGTTGTCATTTGTGGGAAAAGGGGTACGGGCATCGAATGCTTCGGGATCATGAAACGGCATTAAAGGTCGTCTGAAATCCTGTTCTCTAAAGCTTTGGGCTTTGTTGAACCTGAATTTTCAGACGACCTTCATTCATTTACCGCTTATTTATTGTTCGGATGGGATTCCATCGGTGCAGACAAAGGCAGTTCGGGCATGGTGCGGGCGGAGTCGGAAACATTGCCGGACAGAGTTTTCAGGAAGGCAACGATGTTGTCGGTATCTTCTTTCGATAAGTCTTTGCCCAGTTGCGCTTTACCCATGATGGTAACGGCTTTGTCCAATTCCCAAACGCTGCCGTTGTGGAAATATGGATAAGTTTTGGCGACGTTGCGCAAGCCCGGGACGCGAAAGAAGAATTCGTCTTCGGCTTTTTTGGTTACGTCGGCACGGCCTTTGTCGTGTTTCGGATCTTCGATGAATTTCCAGTACGGGCCTTCAACCAAACCGAATTTTTGGAAGGTTGCGCCGCCGAGGTTGACACCGCTGTGGCAGGCGATACAGCCGTTGTCCATAAAGGCGCGCACGCCTTTGCGCTCTTGTTCGTTCAGGGCGTTGACATTGCCTTTGAGGTAGTCGTCCCATTTGGTCGGCGTCAACAGGGTGCGTTCGAATGCGCCCAGTGCGGTGGTGATATTTTTGAAGGAAACTACGCCGTCTTCGGGGAAGGCGGTTTTAAACAGTTCTTGATATTCGGGGATTTTGGCGATTTTGGCTGCGGCTGCTTCTTGCGAGTCGTTTGCCATTTCCACAGGGTTGACCAACGGTCCGCCGGCTTGTTCTTCAACGTCGGCCGCGCGGCCGTCCCAGAACTGCATGCCGAGCAAGGCGGCGTTTAAAGCGGTCGGGGAGTTGCGTCCGCCGAACTGTCCTTTATGGCCTTGGCTGGTCGGCAGGTTGTCCACGCCTGCGGTGGCAAGGTTGTGGCAGGAGTTGCAGCTTACGGTGTTGCCTTTGGAGAGGCGCGGCTCATACCATAATTGATGGCCGAGTTTGACCTGTTCGTCGGTAAACGGGCGCAGTTTCTGCATTTCTTCGGCACTCGGCAGCGGTTTGAAGATGCCTTGTGCGCGTTTGAGCAGCTCTTGATCTTCAGGAGATGCATTGCTGTCAACGGCGGCTTGGGACGCTGCTGAGGCTGCTGAGGCAGCGTCAGGGGTCGTCTGAACGGCAGAGGCCTCGGTCGGTGCGGAAGCAGGTTTTTGTTCCTTGCTTTCCTGTCCGCCACAGGCGGCTAATGCGGATAAAACAGCAAGAGACCTTTGCAAAATTCCCCAAAATCCCCTAA
>NZ_KV821508.1:0-251 GCF_001815675.1 Neisseria sp. HMSC065D04 | reverse complement strand
TACCTGAACCGTCAAAGAACCCGTTACCTTAGAGACCACCGCGGCCGTCCCGCCTATCCCCTGTTGTCCATGTTCAAAGCCGTCCTGCTCGGACAATGGCACAGCCTCTCCGATCCCGAACTCGAACACAGCCTCATCACCCGCATCGATTTCAACCTGTTTTGCCGTTTTGACGAACTGAGCATCCCCGATTACAGCACCTTATGCCGCTACCGCAACTGGCTGGCGCAAGACGACACCCTGTCCGAATT
>NZ_KV821507.1:18587-86548 GCF_001815675.1 Neisseria sp. HMSC065D04 | reverse complement strand
ATTTCGTTAACAGACTATTTTTGCAAAGGTCTCAAACTTTACCTTACCGACACACGTCGAAAACCTGACACTGACCGGCTACGGCAACAACTACGGTTTCGGCAACAACTCAAATAACACCCTGACAGGCAACAGCGGCAACAACCGCTTAAGCGGTGGTCGTGGTAATGACACGCTACACGGCATGGACGGTAACGACCTGCTGATGGGCGGCGATGATCGCGACTATCTTTACGGAGGTAGCGGAAATGACGTTCTACAAGGCGGCGAAGGAAACGACCTGCTCGATGGCGGATACGGCAACGACACTTTAGACGGTGGCAGCGGTGCAGACAGCATGAGCGGTGGATACGGTGATGACATTTACTATGTAGACAATGTGAACGATACCGTTACTGAAGGATGGTTTGAAGGGACCGATACCATTTACAGCAGCGTTTCCTACACCGCCCCAACCAACGTCGAAAACCTGACGCTGACAGGCTACGGTAACCACTACGGTTTCGGCAACAACTCAAATAACACCCTGACAGGCAACAGCGGCAACAACCGCTTAAGCGGTGGGCGCGGAAACGACACGCTGCACGGCATGGACGGCAACGACCTGCTGATGGGCGGCGATGACCGTGACTATCTTTACGGAGATAGCGGAGATGACGTGCTACAAGGAGGCGAAGGAAACGACCTGCTTGATGGTGGATACGGCAACGATACTTTAGACGGTGGCAGCGGTGCAGACAGCATGAATGGCGGATATGGAAATGATATCTATCATGTGGACAATATAAATGATACTGTCACCGAGCGGTGGTTCGAGGGTACTGATACCATTTACAGCAGCGTTTCCTACACCGCCCCAACCAACGTCGAAAACCTGACTTTGACAGGCAGCAACAACATCTTCGGCATTGGCAATTATGGCGACAATACCCTGATAGGAAACAGCGGGCATAATCGCTTGAGTGGCGAAGAAGGCAATGATACCTTGTATGGCATGAGCGGTGACGACACACTGTCAGGCGGCAATGGATATGACTATCTCAACGGTGGGGACGGTGATGACTATCTTGCAGGCGGTTTAGGCAGCGACACCATCGTCACAGGTGCAGGCAAAGACACCGTCGCCTTTACTGCAGCAGATATCCGTGAAGGCAGTATCGATCGTTTAACCGACTTTAACTCTGATATGGACAAACTCGACCTATCTGCTATGCGTTCTCTGCTGAGTGGCAACAGCGCAAATTTGAGCTGGTCAGAGATGTTTGTTAGAAACCCTGCTTATTACGATGCCGACCATTCTTATCTCGTGTTCGATTCATATCAACAAACTCTTGCTTATCGTGCGGCAGGTGCAAGCAGTAATACCGTATTTGCAAAATTCGATAGCGACCAAGCAGTATGGTTGAACGCTTCCAATATCATCGGCTAAAGATTCGCTTAAAAACGTCGTCTGAAAATCTAGCTGTAGGGTAAAGTACGTTACACCATAAAAAACTGCACTTTAGTGAACCTACTAAAGTGCAGTTTAATCTATTCTAAAGCCTAAAACACCATTTCAGACGACCTTTTTAGCAGGGAATAAACTGTTTTTCTCTACTTTTTATTTGAAACAGGTTCGCAACCAGTATTACCGTTTTTAGTTGTTAACTTGGCTTTGGCCGATTCTGCATCGGTACATTTGTAGGCATTACCCAAACTATCCATCCAAACGGAAAGTTTGTAATTCGTCCCGCTTTTCGGGGTAGCAAAAAGATAATAGGCCCTGCTGTGTTTAGAGTCCTTATCTTTCATTGCGCCACTGAAATCATATTTAGCCGCAACCTCAGATGTAGCCTGATATTTCTTAAAAAACCCAGTGTCCCCCTCAATTTCATCTTTCATTTTAAGGGCAGGGTTTTTGACCAGTTCGGTTTTCAAGGAATTATTGATGATAACCAATTCAGCATGCGCCTGAGATTGATAGCCGCGTTCAATATAATGGATATAGGAAGGGTAAGCGATGGTGCTGAGGATGCCGATAATAGCAATGACAATCAGCATCTCGACCAGCGTAAACCCTTGAACTTTAGTGATAGACGTATTCATGATTTTATCTATTTATTCGTTGGCTACATAAGATTGCAGCATAACTACCGTATTTTCGTTTTTTCCCCATGCTTTAGCAGTGACGCGATAAATGGTACGGTTGTCGGTAGAATTAGTGCTTAGGTATTCGATGATGTAGCGGGGAGGCTTTTTAGCCCCGCTATTTTTATCAATCGGATACTCTCTACCATTAACATTGATACATTCTGTTTCTTTCTTAGAATGTGAATCAAGACATTCTGCATGCTTTCTTTTCCAAGCTTCTTCAACTTTGCTCAGATCTGCCTCGCCTTTAACATCAATAATACCAGTTGGGGTAGTGTATTCTTTAACACTAAGCTGTTTAGCTCTGCAAAGCCCTTTGGAACATTGATCATTAAAAATCTGCGTGCCTTCTTCAATAGAATAGATATAGTCCTCACCTTCGCGTAATGCCGCCTCAGCAAGTGTAGTAGCAAATTTATGGTCAGCATCATTAGTACTGATTCGCTGCTCGGTATTATAGGACTGGGTCGCAGTAACGACGAGCAAGGCGATGACGATCATGATCATCAAGACGATGAATAATGCAAAGCCTTTTTGTGCGGAGGCTTTAGCAGGATGGTTTAGAGTAATCGGTCTGCGCATTTGTTTCCTCCGCGTACAGTTGCATTGATTTGATAGAGTTGAACTTTGTTTTCATCATTGCTTCCGCCAGCATTAATACTGCCGCTGTTCAACAGGAGTTCGATAGAGGCTGGAGTTTCATCACCAGACAGTGTCGTAGTATATTTAAATGTTTCATCTTTTGTCTTATCCTCCTGCTTCTGAGCATTTCCGGCAGGAGTTGGAGTAGGTGCAGACGCAGATGCCGTTTCACTTTCCTCAAATGTTTCAGGACAATTTTGGGTATAAAAGTAATGAATACTCATACTTTCAATTCCCTTAATCAGCAACTGCGGATTGCTCCACTCACCGTTTTTTGTCAATTGGAAACGGTAAAGACCTTTTTGCCCTCCGGCAGTACCGACAGCATAGGCATTCACCTCATGTTTCATTATGGAGATATTGCCTGCTTGGGAACTATCTGTCTTTAAAGCTGCTTTACTATCAGTAATGTCTTCTCCTGGTTTGGTAATATTTGTGCAGCTGCTGGCCACTACTGTTGCCGCGTCTGGTGATGCGGTATCTATGCCGTATTGGAAAATCAGCGCCTTACCGATCTGTTTAAAGTCAGTCACACCTAAAGAATCTGTTTCTCTGACGGCAGGAAGCATTTTTCCACTACCTTTAAGTTTGAGAAAATCTTTGGAGCCAGAGTCAGCGATAACGGCTTGGGCATCATAGGCCGACATATTGAAACAGCCGAAATTCCCAGCCATACGGGCATCACGCACAATCTGGTTAGATGCATTGCGCAAATCCTGCTGAACATTTAAGCGCGCTGTGGCAGCAGTATTCAAACTGCGTGCAGTGAAATAGCTGGAGCTGACTGCCAACAGGACTATCATGCTCAATGCGCTTGCCACAAGGAATTCAATCAGGCTGAAGCCTTGCATACCTGCTTTTACCGGAATGTGTGAGCGGTTTTTATTATTCATTATTTTTCCCTTACGCGTACTTGGTAGGTGTAAATGATGGAATCTTCATATGTTTTGGCATTACTTGCGGCTTTACCGCCTTCCAAATCTTTAAGCCATAATACTTTGATAACGGTATCGGCACCTGCTTTTTTATCGCAATTTTCGTGAAAAGCCCCGTCATAAGTAGGCTCCTTATTCAAACTATCTTGGCATACTGAATAGTAGAACGCGGAGTCAGGAAGAGCTGCTTTCAGTTCGTCATGAAATTTACCAAGCTGTGCTTTAGCCAACTCTTCTTTTTTCATACTCTCTTTCAGCGGTCCTTTTTTCAACGGCTCAGTAGAGGAATCACCATATGTGGTGTAGTAATCCCTATAATTTTTGCACCACCCTCTATCGCGCCCACTCTTGGTAGCTCCCGCTTGATGAGTATCGCATTTTTCAAGTCTAGGATTAATCAGCATCCCTTCGACTAAATTTTGAGTAAGTTGCGATACGATAGTCTGTCCTTCCGCTTCGCGTACGCTGGAAACGGTACGCAGTTGGATGGCAAGCAAAGCGAGCACGCCGATTGCAAGGACAAACATGGCGACCAAAACTTCAATTAAAGTCATACCTGATTGATATGGCTTAGAGGAACTTACCGATCTCATTTTGGCGAAACTCGACTCACTCGTTTTCAGACGACCTTTTGTACGTAATGTCATGGGTTTCATAGAGCTATATTTTATTGTTGGGGTTGTTTGTTGGATTTTGCTTTAGATTCTGCATATTTGCAGAGATCACGTGAATCTGACTTGGCGCAGATTTCCACTCGTCCGCTACTGTCGACCAACACAATGCTGGCACGAGACTTTTTGGTACTTTCTGTGGTTGCGGCGGAATCGGTCATGCTGATTTTGATATAGCCGTCCGAGTAGGTAAAATCAGTTTTTTTACTGGGTTTATTGACAGAATAGCCAAAAGTACCGTTCGGCTGGAATGCGAAAAAAACAGGCTGTGAATCAGAGTCTTTGCCACCGAATTTGACATGGTCAAATTGATAGGTGACTTTATTCGCATCCTTAGCGTTCAATACAATAGTGCGCAGGAAAATATCCGCCCTATCATCATTGTAGTTAACATCACCACTCTTATCAGCATAGGCCAAGATGCCACTTTGATTGTATTTGGTATCACATTTATTGTCTGGAATCCCGTTTTTTCTGATTTGTACGGGACAGACATAGACAGGGAGATTGAGGCGGACTGCTTCGGCTCGTGCGAAACGCAAGAGGTTCGCCACCTGCTCTGCCTGACTGGCAGCGCGGCGGGAGGCAATCCATTCGCTCATATTGGGAAGGGCGATAGTGGCCATGATGGCGGTAATAGCAATCACGACCAACAATTCGATTAAGGTAAAACCTTTTTGTTGTGCGTACATGAGTAGTAAAAACGTCTAGAGTTAAGTAATGTGTTTTATCATCCGGCTTAGAATGTTTTTATCGCCGGTAATTATGTGGTTTGGCTCATTCTAAACGATATTGGGATGGATTGCCTAATAAAATATGAAATTTGCTTGGTTTTTAGGCTGATTTGTCTCAATCTTCCATCAATGCGGATTCGGGAATGTAGGCTGCATTGTCGAATTTGGTAAATTGCCCCATCCAAGTGAGGAATACTTTCCCGACGGGACCGTTACGGTGTTTACCGATAATACATTCCGCAAGGCCTTTCATAGGCGATTCTTGGTTATAGTATTCGTCGCGGTACATAAACATAATCAGGTCGGCATCCTGCTCGATAGCACCAGACTCCCGCAAGTCGGACATCATCGGGCGCTTGTCGGTACGCTGCTCTACGGTACGGCTCAACTGCGACAAAGCAATAACGGGAACTTGCAGCTCCTTCGCCAAGGCTTTGAGGGAGCGCGAAATTTCGCCGAGTTCTGAGGCGCGGTTGTCCGAGCGGCCTGAACCTGCCATTAATTGCAGGTAGTCAATCACGATTAAGCCCAATTTTCCGTTGAACTGGCGTGCAAGACGACGGGCGCGGGCGCGCAATTCGAGCGCGGTCAAGCCCGGTGTTTCGTCAATATACATAGGCGCATCGGAAAGTTTGACCACAGCTTCATTCAGACGACCCCAGTGTTCATCTTCCAATCTGCCTGTTTTCAAGACGCTCTGATCAAGCCTGCCCACCGAACCCAGCATACGCATCACCAGTTGCGCGCCGCCCATCTCCATCGAAAATACGGCAACAGGCAACTTGCCCTCTACGGCAACGTGTTCCGCAATATTGATCGAAAAGGCAGTTTTACCCATAGACGGACGACCCGCTACGATAATCAAATCGCCCGGCTGGAGACCCGAGGTTTTTTTATCCAAGTCGATAAACCCTGTTGACACGCCGGTCACTTCATCGGGATTGTCGCGTGAATAAAGCATGTCGATGCGCTCGACTACTTCCTTCAAAAGCGCAGGCATTTCGAGAAAGCCCTGTTTGGATTTAGCCGTACTTTCCGCAATTTGGAACACCTTGTTTTCCGCTTCATCCAAAAGCTGCCCCGCATCCCTGCCTTGCGGATTGTAGGCGCTACGGGCGATTTCGGTACCGACTTCGGCAAGTTGGCGCATGATAGACCGCTCGCGCACGATTTCGGCATAGCGGCGTATATTCGCAGCGGACGGCGTGTTTTGCGCCAAAGTAATCAGGTAATTGAATCCGCCCGCCGCCTCTAGTTCCTCATTGCGCTCCAAACTTTCCTGAACGGTAATCACGTCGGCAGGACGGCTTTCATTAATCAGATTGGCGATGGTGCGGAAAATCAGGCGGTGTTCGTGTCGGTAGAAGTCTTCACCGGTAACCACATCGGCGATTCTGTCCCAAGCCGAATTCTCGAGCAAAAGTCCACCCAAAACAGATTGCTCCGCCTCCATCGAATGCGGCGGCAGCGACAACGCGCTGACTTCACGGTCTTCAGACGATGTATCGGGATAATCGTTCATGGCAGTTGCTCTTAGGCTAAAATGGGAATCCGCTATTATAGCGTAGTGGAAATCGGGTTGGCATTACCTTTGTTCTGACTTGCCTACCATCAAGAAATAGATAGGTCGTCTGAAAATTTTCAGACGACCTTTTTGCTATAATTCTCCATTTCCCCGAACCAAAAACAGGCGGCAATATGGAAGTCATCCAATACCCAAATTCCCCCTTCAAACTCCACCAACCCTTCCCACCCGCCGGTGACCAGCCCACCGCCATTGCCGGCCTGCTCGAAGGGCTTTCAGACGGCCTTGCCTATCAAACCCTGCTCGGCGTAACCGGTTCGGGCAAAACCTACACCATGGCAAACGTCATCGCCCAAAGCGGCCGTCCTGCCATCATCATGGCACACAACAAAACCCTTGCCGCCCAGCTTTATGCCGAAATGCGCGAGTTTTTCCCCGAAAACGCGGTGGAATATTTCGTCTCCTACTACGACTATTACCAGCCCGAAGCCTATGTGCCCAGCCGCGACTTGTTCATCGAAAAAGATAGCGCAATCAACGAACACATCGAGCAGATGCGCCTTTCCGCCACCAAAAACCTAATGACGCGCGACGACGTGATTATCGTCGCCACTGTATCCGCCATTTACGGTATCGGCGACCCGACCGAATACCAACAAATGGTGTTGTCCGTCAAAGAAGGCGACACCATCGAGCAACGCGACATCATCGCCACGCTCGTTTCCATGCAATACGAACGCGGCGACTTGGACTTCAAACGCGGCAGCTTCCGCGTGCGCGGCGACGTGATTGACGTGTACCCCGCCGAAAGCTCCGAAAACGCCTTGCGCATCAGCCTTTTTGACGACGAAATCGACCGCCTCGATATGTTCGACCCGCTTTCAGGCAGCCTGCACCAACGCATCGGCCGCTATACCGTATTCCCGTCCAGCCACTACGTTACCCCGCGCGACACCGTATTGCGCGCCTGCGAATCCATCAAAGAAGAACTGCGCGAACGCATCGAATTTTTTGCCCGCGAACAACGCCCCGTCGAACAACAACGCATCGAACAGCGCACCCGCTTCGATCTCGAAATGCTCTACGAAATGGGCTTCTGCAAAGGCATCGAAAACTACTCCCGCCACTTCTCCGGCAAAAAAGAAGGCGAACCGCCGCCCACGCTGATGGACTACCTGCCCGACAACGCCATCATGTTCATCGACGAAAGCCACGTTACCGTTACCCAAATCGGCGGCATGTACAAAGGCGACGCCTCGCGCAAGCAAAACCTCGTCGATTATGGCTTCCGCCTGCCTTCCGCCCGCGACAACCGCCCGCTCAAATTCCACGAATTTGAAAAAGTCATGCCGCAAACCATCTTCGTGTCCGCCACCCCCGCCAAATACGAAGAAGAACACGCCGGACAAGTGGTCGAACAAGTCGTCCGCCCCACAGGGCTGGTCGACCCCCAAATCATCATCCGCCCCGTCGCCACCCAAGTCGATGACTTAATGAGCGAAATCAACGACCGCATTCAAAAAGGCGAACGCGTGCTCGTTACCACCCTCACCAAACGCATGGCGGAACAACTCACCGACTACTACAGCGAACTCGGCATTAAAGTGCGCTACCTGCACAGCGACATCGACACCGTAGAGCGCGTTGAAATCATTAGAGATTTACGGCTCGGCCTGTTTGACGTACTCGTCGGCATCAACCTCTTGCGCGAAGGCCTCGACATCCCCGAAGTCTCCCTCGTCGCCATCCTCGACGCCGACAAAGAAGGCTTCCTGCGCTCCCACCGCAGCCTGATTCAAACCATAGGCCGCGCCGCGCGCAACGTGAACGGCGTCGCCATCCTGTACGCCGACAAAATCACCGACTCCATGAAAGCCGCCATCGACGAAACCGAACGCCGCCGCGAAAAACAGATTAAATTTAACGAAGAACACGGCATCGTGCCGCAACAGATTAAAAAACAGGTCAAAGACATCATCGACGGCGTGTACCACGAAGAAGACGGCGGCAAAGGTCGTCTGAAAGGCAAAAACAAGGTTAAAGTCGGCGAAATCCACAACGAAGAAGACGCGATTAAAGAAATCGCCAAACTGGAAAAAGCCATGCAGCAGGCGGCTAGGGATTTGCAGTTTGAAGAGGCGGCGGTATTGAGGGATAGGATTCGGGAGATTAAGGAGAATTTGTTGTTTGGGGCTGAGTGAATTCTTTATCAATCAGAAAAGGAGTAATTTCTTATGGAATTTTCGGATATAACAAATATATTTTTAGTGCTAATAACGGCATTTTATGCCTATCTTACTTATAAAATGACTAAAACTGCACAGGAAACTCTCGAAGAGATGCGTGAACAAAGATGGGAGGCTATGATGCCTCAAATTTTAATAGAACCGTATGTTAGAAAAAATACACCAATTTTATATCTAAAAATAAGTAATATAGGAAAGAACTCCGCCAAAAAAATTTCATTTTCAATAGACAAGGAATTTTGGCAATTTGGAGAACGGAAAGAGCATTTTGCATTACACAATAAAGACTTATTTAAAAAACAATTTGGTACTTTTCATCCTAATCAAGAATTACATTTTGCTTTAGCTCAAGGATTCATTCTTTTTGCCAAAGAAGAAAATCCACTTTGCCCATTACAATTTACTATTTCAGTAAAATATGAATATCTAGGCAAACAATTATATGAGGAATTTTATATTGATTTAAAAATCTATGTTGGAAGTGAGCAGGAGAGGGAGCCGTTAGTAGACGAAATTAAAGTTTTTCATAAAAATTTGGTCTCTGCTATTAAACATAAATAATAAGCAAATCTCAGTAAGTGTAGATTGATGCAAGACCTAACAAAAATGATAATTTTTACAAAATTTTGAGTTTGCAACCCAGTCTACATTTTACTTTTTGAGGTGGAGAGATGTTTCATTTTTTATCTAAGGTTAGAAACTATGAAAAGACAACATGAACAATCTATCATTGATGTATTCAAGGAAATTTTCAGTTTTAAATGTAAACAATTAGGAGAAAAGTTTCATATAAGCGCTTCACTTGACGGTCAAGATAATCACTTAGGTGCAGATTATTTATTTAGCGTGAAGACCAAGTTTATTCTTATAGAATTTAAATATGAAAAGAAAAATATAAAAGATGAAGAAAATAAATTTTTAAGAAAGTGTTTGTGTGAATACTTTAATTTAGAAAATAGATATTTTTATGAAAATGAATTTAATAAGCATATTCAATGCCATTTTATTTCTTGGTCAGAGAAATTTAATAGCAAACGAGAAATATTTATAGGAAATTATGCTAGATTTGTTTGTTTTCCTGTATTTGGTATAAAAACTCCTTGTAAGGAAAATATTCAAGAGGAAAAAGCTTCCATTTTTATAGAAGATTTTATTTTATCAGAGCAAAAAATTGGTTTGTCGTTTGATGATTTTAATTCATATATAGAATGGTTGTTACATGTTTGTTCATCTTCAAATAGCGGACCTATTGAATTAATTATTTACCATCCTGACAACCCTACTAAATTAGTAGAGTTTAATAATTTAAATGAATTAAATAATTTTATTTTGGAATTGAAAAGAAATAACTTAGATTCTAAACCTGAGTATTCAGATCCTGGACCAGAATATTAGCAAACGTAGCAATCCGTAGCCTGCATCTCCACCAACAGCAAGCCGTAGCCTGTATCCCCACCAACTAGGTGCGTGGCTGCGCCATACACCCAACCTGCGGGCAGTACAAACTTTAAAACCAACGGGTAGGCTGTGCGCGGTACGCACGCACGCGTTTTTTGCCGTTCAAACCATTGGTTCAAATTTTCAGACGACCTCAAACGTCGTCTGAAAATCTCTTAGTGCAAAGGTCGTCTGAAAACCGTGAGTCCGTTTTCAGACGACCTTTGTTTCATTTCAGTTGTTTTTGAAAAGCTGAGGTCGTCTGAAAGCCTGCATACAGGTTTCAGACGACCTTTCGTATTTTCGTGGGCATAGCCCACGCTACAAATTGAAAATTGCTGGAAATATCGTTCTTTTCGATCGTGTTTCCATTGATGTAGCAAGCGTAGGTCGGGTTCTTGTATCCGACAAAACCTTTAACACTCCCTTCATTGCAATTCATTGCAGCAATGCCCAAAATGTCGGATTCGAGAATCCAACCTACGCCAAACTTATTAAGTGCAGCCTATATGGATGTGTGAAAACAATATCCATGCCGTTTGAACGCTGCTGCCTGATGATGCGGATTATTTCCGGTGTTCCAAAGGAGTAACTATAATGATTGATTATCTGAATATAAATCTAGATTCGAATTTCAGAAAGATTAAAATAAAAAAAGATAAGCCTATTGTGGCTTTAATCAGTCAAAACTTCCTAAAAACAATAAATTGCAACAATTTATTTGAATCGATTAAACAATATCCTTTATTTTGGATAATTCTTATCGGAGAGAATTCTAGTCTTTTAGAAGATGAATTTGATAATCTTTTGGAACTGGAATCAATCAAAAATAACAATATGTTAAATGTGTTAACAACTAATTTTCAATTTAGTGATTTAACAATAACAGATATAGAAGATATTGCTTATGAATTTTTATTTTTGCCCTGTCCGAATGGCAACTGCCAATATTTATCTTTCTTAGATTTGAATCATACTGCTGACAGGAAAATTTCTGATTTCATCGAAACACAGCTTAATAATAAAACAACTTAGTGGTCATAGGACGCCTTCCTCATAATACGATCGCAGAAAATTCATTGCTGGCGGTGCATTCTTTTTCACCGTCAAATCCGCCAACCCAAAATCGCGCCTTTTTCTCGGACATATCGGCTTATTTCGTGCGGCTTATATGGCTACAGTTCATTTTTCAGACGACCTGAAAAGAAAGGAAGGTCGTCTGAAATCAACGAATCAACACTAAATCACCATCAACAAATCCTGCTGCGATGTGAGGTACTCGAAAAACGGCGAGGTCTGGCAATTCAACTGTCAGTTTCCGCACGATTTTAATGACTGTTTCCAATACAATTTCCCAGTTTTGACCATACAACACAGATAAGTCGGGCTCAGCAGCCATAGGATGAAAATCATCGTCATCCGGACATGCCCAATCATTATCGTTCTCGTCGAAATAGGTTGAACCGACTAGAGTGATTTGGTAAGGCTCGGCCAACTCGAACGACCAGGCCGCAAGATCATGCGGGATATTCTCCCGACTTACAGCCATCAACCAGTTCCTAAAGTCAGTTTCTAGTTTAATCTCGAAATCCATGTGTATGCCTTTGTTTGTAAAATAATTAATTGCCTTTGCTGCTTAACTTTTTTAGGTAGCAACCAGCTACTTATCATACAATAGAATCAGAACATATGATTATATATTTACAAGGAGTAGGCATAATAATGAAACCCATACTATTTTCCATTGGACTAAGTTCTATACTCTTATTAGTGTCTGAAGATGGAAAACTAGAAATGGGAAGTTTTTATCGTACTTTTCATTAAAACAAGCAATATCTACATAAAAAATTTCAGGTTAAATCAAAGAACTACAAAACTGTAAGGTCGTCTGAAAACAACGTTTCAGACGACCTCAAAATCGTTATCTTCCATCACATAGAAAACTTTTTCATTCGTCAAATTTAGCATTCACTTCATGCGGATTGATACGGGCGTTTTCCTCCTGCCCTAAACCGACTAATTTACGCAGCCGGGTCATATAGGCATTGACATCCAAACCACGTCCGTATCGTTGCGCCTCCCAAATGGTTTCTGCCAGTGCATCCATCATGTCATGCTCGGCGCGTACCCAGTCGTTGTTATAACGTGCGCAAAGTTGCCGGTGAATCGCCCGTATGCCCGGTGGCTGATCGATGGCTACCTGCTCTTGAAGGGAAAGATGCAGCGACATATGCAAAAAAGGATTGCTCTCCCCATCTTCCGGCAGCCAGTTTTTATCTAAATAATCTTCAATATTTTCAAGATAATGAGTGTATTCGGGATGAGATTCGATGATACGGAGGGCTTTAAGCTGAAGTGCATCCAGTTGCAGCGGGGTCAGGCGATGTTTCCAAACGTGTGCGAAAAATCGGCGGACATCGTGGGTGTTGACATCGTACATGATAAGAATGGGAAATCTGTTGAACCGTCTGAGGGGATATTTTAGAGATTGAGCGAAACTTGAATTTTGGCAAATAATGGATTTATAGCGAGGCAGAACCTGATGACAAGTTCTGCCTCGCTATATTTCTATTACTGCTAAGAAACCCTTATTGATCCACAAATGCGCGCTCAATCAGGTAGTCGCCGCGTACGCCGGTTTTCGGGGAGACGGTCAGGCCGAAATCGTCCAAAACTTTGCAGGTGTCTTTCAACATAGCAGGGCTGCCGCAGAGCATGGCGCGGTCGTCTTGCGGGTTGATTTTGGGCAGGCCGATATCTTCAAACAATTTGCCGCTTACCATCAGGTCGGTCAGGCGGCCGTGGTGTTCGTAGTCTTCACGGGAAACGATGGGGTAGTAAATCAGTTTTTCTTTAACCAAGTCGCCGAGGTATTCGTGTTCGGGCAATTCTTTGGTGAAGCGGTCGTAGTACGCCAAATCTTTTTTGTAACGCACGCCGTGTACGAGGATGATTTTTTCAAATTGCTCGTAAATTTCGGGGTCTTTGGTGATGCTCAAGAAAGGGGCGATGCCGGTACCGGTGCTCAACAGGTAAAGGTGTTTGCCAGGATTCAGGTCGCCGGCAACCAAAGTTCCGGTCGGTTTTTTGCTGATCAACACGTCGTCGCCGACTTTGAGGTGTTGCAGGCGGCTGGTCAGAGGACCGTCTTGGACTTTAATGCTGAAAAATTCGAGGTGTTCTTCCCAGTTGGCGGAGGCGACGCTGTATGCGCGCATCAGCGGTTTGCCGTCCACCATCAATCCGACCATGACGAATTGACCGTTTTCGAAGCGCAACGATTCGTCGCGGGTGCAGGTAAAGGTGAAATACGCATCCGTCCAGTGGTGTACGGACAATACTTTTTGGGTATTGAATGCTGCCATTTGAGTTTCCTGTCGGTAAATCCGTCTGATCGCGCGGGTCGGGCGGATGATGGTTTAAAAGGGTTTTCAGACGACCTGTCTCGCCTGTGAATAGATAATGCCGAATTAGAGCAAACGCGCAATTTTAAACGAAAATATTTATCATCACAATGCTTGCTATCTAGTAGAGGTCGTCTGAAAACTTTTCAGACGACCTCTCGGACAACGGCTTACTGGTCTAAGGTTTCGCGGATAATTTCTTTGACGGCGGCTGCATTGTTCGGCACGACTCGGACGCGCTGCGGCAATTTTTCCAAACCTTCCAACGCGGCGGGGCGCGGAATGGCGACATCGCCGACGGCTTCGTGTATGGTCGCATCGAATTTCGCTGCCAACGCGGTTTCCAAACACACAACCGTCTCCCCCTCTTCGCGCACTTCGCGGGCGACTTTTACGCCGTCGGCAGTGTGCGGGTCGATGAGTTCTTTATCTTGCTCGTAAACCTGTTTGATGGTGGCGAGGCGGTCGGCGTGGGTAGATTTGCCGGAAGTAAAGCCGTATTTGCCGCCGACTTTATCCAAGGCAAACTGCAAATCAAAGCCCTTGCCCGCCGCGACTTCCGCCCACAGCGTATTGATTTCCTGAGGATCGCGATCCATCAGGTCGAACACGAAACGCTCGAAGTTGGACGCTTTGGAAATGTCCATAGACGGGCTGGAGGTAACATAAGTATGCTCGCTATTGCGCGGGCGGTATGCGCCGGTTTTGAAAAACTCGTCCAACACATCGTTTTCATTGGTCGCGACAATCAGGCGGCGGATAGGCAGGCTCATCTGTTTGGCGATGTGTCCCGCGCAAACGTTGCCGAAGTTGCCGCTCGGCACGCAGAAGCTGACCTGCTCGTCATTGCTTTGCGTCGCCTTGAAATAGCCCGCAAAGTAATAAACCACTTGCGCAACGATGCGTCCCCAGTTGATCGAATTGACCGTACCGATATGGTATTTTCCCTTGAACGCGGCATCATTCTGCACCGCCTTTACAATGTCCTGACAGTCGTCAAACATCCCCTTCACGGCAATATTGTGAATATTCTCGTCTTGCAGGCTGTACATCTGCGCACGTTGGAACGCGCTCATTTTGCCGTCGGGCGACAGCATAAATACATTCACGCCCTTTTTACCGCGCAAGGCATATTCCGCAGCCGAACCCGTATCGCCGCTGGTCGCGCCCAAGATATTGAGTTCCCTGCCCTTTTTGTTCAACACATATTCAAACGCGTTGCCCAAAAACTGCATCGCCATATCCTTGAACGCCAGCGTCGGGCCGTTGGACAAAGCTTGGATTTTGATGCCGTCGGACAAAGTACGCACAGGCGTGATTTCCTTAGTGCCGAACGCCGCTTCCGTATAAGTACGGTTCAGAATATCGCGCAAATCTTCCGCCGGAATATCCGTAACAAACAGACTCATCACCTCAAACGCCAGCTCCGGATAGCTCAAACCACGCCACTTGTCCAAAGTCTCGCGGCTGACCTGCGGATAACGCTCCGGCAGCATCAAACCGCCGTCGGGCGCCAGCCCCATCAACAAAACCTCGCTAAACGGTTTATGCGCCGTCTCGCCGCGCGTACTGATATATTTCATGATTTCTTCTCTATAAAAACAAAAATATTGCCAATCAAAACAGGAAACCCGCCTGCAAACCATCCTGCAAGCCGCCCTATCCCGACCTTAATCCACTATAAACTTTCAGACGACCCCTATACACAGAGGTCGTCTGAAAAACATTATCTATACAAACGCTTGAAACAAGCATTGACGGTTTTCACCGTTACCGACGCAATCGCCCGATCGCGCGAAGAAGGATTCAAAACATCCATCAACTCTTGCGCGGACACCTGATTCGGCGCCTCCTCGCTCGCGCAGCCGCAGATTTTGTCTTCCCACTCGCGCTGCTTGTCCGCGCTCATCGTCAGCGCGATCAAACGCCACTCATTGCGCTTGTTCAACTCCGAACGGCACTGATGATCGACCGCCATTTTCACCACGCTGCCGCCGATACCCGTCCCGCCGCCCAAACCGCCGAACGCCGAGTCAGAATCATAAGCGCAACCGCCCAACAACGCCGCCACAGAAGCAACGGCAACCATCTTTTTCATATTCATAGCCATCCCTTGCCGCAAGGTCGTCTGAAACGCCCCGCAAAGTCTTTAAACAAACGTGCATTATACCGTAAGCGGTGTGAGATGGGGGATTGGGAAGGGTGGGGTATAATCTAAGAAAATTTGCAAAAGCAGGAGTTTAGCAATGACAAAAAAACGTAAGATACATATTAAATTAAAATCTCATAGTACCAACGAACCCCTCCCCTTATTAGAAAATAACATAATGACGAAACTAACTAGTTCTTTAGAAATTATGGTTAAATTATTTACCATATCTACAACAATAGGAATTATAGTTGGTTCACTTACTGTATTTTCCTACTTATCATTTATCCAACAATTAAACGTTTATGCCAATCTTCCAGTTACTGACACGGTTACAATATTTGCCGTTTACATTATTTTCTTCTTAGTTTGCAGCATACCTTTTGTAATACCGTACTTATTAATTCCTAGTATTCATGACATACAATATTACAAACCAAGGAAACCTATTCAACAACCACCCTTTTGGTTATTCATACCGGCCATTATTACTTTCATAGTTTACGCATCTATTGTGGCAGCAAATGAGGGGGTCTATTTTCCATGTGATTTAATCATTGCTATTTTTTTAGCAATAATTTTAATTTTATTCCTTTATGGTATAAAATTTTTTAAACGAAAATATTTCAAAAAAAACAATAACACATATAGCCTATCTATAAAAAAATATACTAAGTTTATTATATATTCAAATTGGATTATAAGTATAATATTATGCCTCATAGTATTCTTATTGTTCATAATACTACTTGGGTTAATAGCTGAAAATTTGATTACCAATAAAAGCTGGAGATATGTTTTTTTATTTTTTATTATTTCCCTAATAACCATAAACACTTGGGGAGTTTCTAATTATATCCACTCTCCCCCTAAATCAAAAGAAAAAAATATGATACTCTTTAGTTCCATCCTCTTCAGCTTTACCATATTATTTTTTGCTTCAGTACTATCCGATAATTTTAAAATTAATCTACTATATCCAGTCCGCTTTATAGAAATCCCTAAAAACTCTTCATGGTATTTATTGCACAATGACTTTCAACAAAACAATGGCATTAACAAAAATGACTTGGTTAAATTAAAACAAAAATTTAAATGTCCTATCCCTTCAGAAAATGCAAAAGTAGAAAAAGACATTACCTGTTCTTCAATCCCCGAACAACGCAACAACGCCCTATACGGCTACATGGCTTGGAACTTAGGCGACACTAAGGTCTTCTGCCCGCCAACTGTTGAAAACAACAAAGGAAAAAAGGAAGCCGCAAAATTAGCAACAGAATGTATCGTTATCAGTGGGAAATTCCTGCAAATTTTGAATGAAAACTATATTGATATTATGCCCAAAGAGCGTTAATCCTCCTTTCAGACGACCTGCTATAATCCACGTCGTCTGAAAACCCTCTTTCACGGAAACCGCCATGTCCGACCTCTTCACCCGCCAACCCGATGCGCCGCTTGCCGAACGCCTGCGCCCGCATACGCTTGATGATGTTATCGGGCAGCAGCATTTAATCGGCGAAGGCAAGCCGCTGCGCGTGGCGGTGGAAGGCGGGAAGCCGCATTCTATGCTGCTGTGGGGGCCGCCGGGCGTGGGCAAGACGACGTTGGCGCGGATTTTGGCTCAGAGTTTCAATGCCCAGTTTCTGCCTGTTTCCGCCGTGTTCTCCGGCGTGAAGGACATACGCGAGGCAATCGACAAGGCCGAAATCGCTTTGCAGCAGGGACGCGCGACGATTTTGTTTGTCGATGAAGTCCACCGCTTCAACAAGGCGCAGCAGGACGCGTTTTTGCCCCATGTCGAAAGCGGTTTGCTGACCTTTATCGGCGCGACGACGGAAAATCCGTCGTTTGAAGTCAATCCCGCGCTGTTGAGCCGCGCGCAGGTGTATGTTTTGCAATCCTTGTCTTCAGACGACCTCAAGAAACTGATTGCCAAAGCGTTGGCTTTGCCCGAATACCAGGATTTCACGATTGAAGCCGATGCGCAGGAATTGCTCGTCAATACCGCCGACGGCGATGCGCGCAGATTGTTGAATTTATTGGAACAACTGTTACGCGCCGCCGATACACGCCGTCTGAAAAACTTAACCGCCGAATTTCTCGCTGACAGTCTCGGGGCGCAAATCCGCCGTTTCGACAAAGGTGGCGAGAGTTTCTACAACCAAATCTCCGCCCTGCACAAATCCGTGCGCGGCTCGCATCCGAATGCCGCGCTGTATTGGTTCTGCCGTATGCTCGACGGCGGCACCGACCCGCGCTACCTCGCCCGCCGCATCGTGCGCATGGCGTGGGAGGACATCGGGCTTGCCGACCCGCGCGCCTTCCAAATCGCCAACGATGCCGCCGCCACCTTCGAACGCTTAGGCTCGCCCGAAGGCGAACTCGCGCTGGCGCAAGCCGTGCTGTACCTTGCCGCCGCCGCGAAATCCAACGCGGGCTACAAGGCATACAACCAAATGCGCCGCTTCGTCAAAGAAAACGCCAGCGACGAAGTGCCCGTCCACCTGCGCAACGCCCCGACCAAATTGATGAAAGAATTGGGCTACGGACGCGAATACCGCTACGCCCACGACGAACCGAACGCCTACGCCGCCGGTGAAAGCTATATGCCCGACGGCTTGGACGAACCCGATTTCTACCAACCCGTCCCGCGCGGGCTGGAAATCAAAATCGGCGAAAAGCTGGAATGGTTGAAATCGCTGGATGAAGAGGCGTTGAATAAGCAAAAATAAATGGTGTATCACATTTCAGACGACCTGTTTCACAACGACGGTCAAATGCTTGTATTATCAAGATAATTTGGCTAAAATTTGATTTTCCTTTTTCTTGCCGAATAATCGAACACAGAAAAAATCGCGGCTGCTGAACCCGATTTCCGAAACGAAGTTAGAAAGCAGATAATGGACAATTTAAACCACAGTCGCAGCCGTGCATGGCGGCGGCATCAAGCAAAACGACCCAGCCATCGCGTACACGGAAAAAACCCTTCCGTGGGCAAGCCCGAGAAAAAGTGGGATTTGATGTATTTCCGTAGGAATAAAGTCAAACGCGCGCAAAAACTGGCCTTTGTTTACCCCTTCAGGCAGCATGAATTTGAAGCCGAATGGTTTGATTAACTTAAAAATACATTTCGACTCAATCGAGATGATTTTCACAAGGCGGATATTTCTCCGCCTTTTCAATTTCTATGAACGCACTTTTTATTTGCAGCCGCAACCAATGGCGCAGCCCCACTGCTGAAGCGGTATTCCGACGCTATCCGAACGTACAGACCCGCTCCGCAGGTACAAGCCCTAATGCACGGCACACCGTTTCCATCAACGACATCGCATGGGCGGATAAGGTTTTTGTGATGGAACAAAAGCATAAAAACCGCCTGTCGGCGCAGTTTTCCCGCGCTTTGCAACATAAGGAAATCATTGTTTTGGATATTCCTGACGATTACCGCTATATGGACGAAGAATTGATTGAGATATTGAAAGAAAGTATCGAGCCGTATTTGTCTGACAGCTAGTCTATAAGAGCTTGAATAAGCAAAGGTAAAGGGTATGGATAAGGTTTCAGACGACCCCAAACGTCGTCTGAAAATCCAATCAACTAAAAGAATACCGGATTCCCATCAAAGGAATCCGGTTTGTTTTATTCCAACCTTAGAAATCCATTCTCACGCCTACGCGGACGGAGCGTCCCGGCAGCGGGGCGATGTATTTCAGCATGGAGTTTTGCGGACGTGCGGTGCGGTTGGCAAGGTTGCGCGCATCAACAAACCATTCGGATGTTACCTTCCCGTGTTTGAGCGTATTAAGATACCGAAACCATTCAAAGACAAACTCTGCGGTTATCGAATTGCAGCAGCCATGTTTTTCAGACGACCCCTCCCTGCCGTATAATGCCGTTTTCTGTTTCCGCTTCCCAAACGACCATCATGACCGAATCCATCCGCCTCCCCGCCGCCTCGCTCAAACCCGCCACCGTCGCCCTGCCCGGTTCCAAAAGCATCAGCAACCGCACCCTGCTGCTTGCCGCCTCGTCCGACAACACTTGCGAAATCCATTCCCTGCTCAAATCCGACGATACCGACCGTATGTTGGAAGCGCTCGATAAACTCGGCGTTGAAATCGAATATCTTGCCGAAGGTCGTCTGAAAGTTCACGGCACAGGCGGACAATTTCCAAACCGCACTGCCGATTTGTTTTTAGGCAACGCGGGAACGGCGTTCCGTCCGCTGACTGCCGCACTTGCCGTTTTGGGCGGCGATTATCATCTGCACGGCGTTGCGCGTATGCACGAACGCCCTATCGGCGATTTGGTCGATGCGCTGCGGATTTCCGGCGCCGATGTCGAATATCTCGGCAACGAACACTATCCACCGCTTTATATCGGCGAGCGTCAAGACCGCGGCGAGCGCGTGATTCCGATTAAGGGCAATGTGTCCAGCCAGTTTCTGACCGCCCTCTTGATGGCGTTACCGCTGACCGGGCAGGCATTTGAAATCCGTATGGTCGGTGAGTTGATTTCCAAGCCCTATATCGACATCACCTTGAAACTGATGGCGCAATTCGGCGTACAGGCTGCCAATGAAGACTACCG
This sequence comes from Neisseria sp. HMSC065D04, assembly GCF_001815675.1. Taxonomy (NCBI): domain Bacteria; kingdom Pseudomonadati; phylum Pseudomonadota; class Betaproteobacteria; order Neisseriales; family Neisseriaceae; genus Neisseria; species Neisseria sp. HMSC065D04. The sequence continues at coordinate 66,085 of NZ_KV821507.1, read as the reverse complement.
CGTCTTCAAAATCCCCGCCGATGCCCGCTACCACGCGCCCGACCATTTATATGTCGAAGGCGATGCCTCCAGCGCGTCCTACTTCCTCGCAGCCGGTTTGATTGCCGCCACGCCCGTCCGCGTTACCGGTATCGGCGCAAACAGCATACAGGGCGATGTCGCCTTTGCCCGCGAGCTGGAAAAAATCGGTGCAGACGTGGTTTGGGGCGAAAACTTCGTCGAAGTCTCGCGTCCGAAAGAACGTTCCGTCCAAGCCTTTGATTTGGATGCGAACCATATCCCCGATGCCGCCATGACCCTCGCCATCGTCGCACTTGCCACCGGACAAACCTGCACGCTTCGCAACATCGGTTCATGGCGCGTCAAAGAAACCGACCGCATCGCCGCAATGGCAAACGAGTTGCGCAAACTCGGCGCGGAAGTCGTCGAAGAAGCCGAAGCGATTCACATTACCACGCCTGAAACACTGACGCCCGACGCAGTCATCGACACTTACGACGACCACCGCATGGCGATGTGTTTCTCACTGGTTTCCCTGTTGGGCGTACCCGTCGTTATCAACGACCCGAAATGCACCCATAAAACCTTCCCGACTTATTTTGAAGTGTTCTCATCGCTGACCGACGCGGTTTAAAGCGGGAGGACGTTTACCCAAACAAAAAGGTCGTCTGAAAGTTTTCAGACGACCTTTTCTACATCACATTCAAATTAAAACCGGATTACAGTTTCCACTCGCTCAGTTTGGCAGCGTAGGCTTCCAAGTCTGCAATCGGACGGGTTGCCACGCCGCTTTCCATCGCAGCTTTGGCGGCAGCCGAAGCAACGCGCGGCAGCAGGCGGGAGTCGAACGGGGTCGGAATCAGGTATTCCGCACCGAATTCGAATTTCTTGCCGTAAGCGGCAACCACTTCTTCAGTTACCTCTTCCTTCGCCAAATCCGCCAAGGCATAGACGCAGGCGCGTTTCATTTCTTCATTGATGGTCGTCGCGCCGACGTCCAACGCGCCGCGGAAGATGAACGGGAAGCACAATACGTTGTTTACTTGGTTCGGGAAGTCGGAACGGCCGGTACCGATAACCACGTCCGGACGGGTTTCTTTTGCCAGCGGCGGCAGGATTTCCGGATTCGGGTTTGCCATGGCGAACACGATAGGCTTGGCGTTCATGGTGTTCAGCATTTCAGGCGTCAGCAGGTTCGCGCCGGAGAGGCCCAAGAAGATGTCTTTGCCTTTGACGGCATCGGCAAGCACGCGTTGACCGTTGTCTTCAATGGCGTAGAACTGTTTGGACTCGTCCATACGGTCTTTGTCTTCGCGGGTTTTGTAAATCACGCCTTTGGAGTCGCAAACGGTTACGTTTTCGCGTTTCAGACCCAAATCGAGCAGTTGGTTCAAGCAGGCAATCGCAGCCGCACCCGCGCCGGAGCAAACCAAGGTTGCTTCTTCGATTTTACGGCCGGTAAAACGCAGGGCATTCAATACGGCGGCGGCGGTGATGATGGCGGTACCGTGTTGGTCGTCGTGGAATACGGGGATTTTGCAGCGTTTGCGCAATTCGCGTTCGACGTAGAAGCACTCAGGCGCTTTGATGTCTTCAAGGTTGATACCGCCGAAAGTCGGCTCCAACGCAGCGATGATGTCCACCAGTTTTTGCGGGTCTTTTTCATCGATTTCGATGTCGAATACGTCCACGCCGGCGAATTTTTTGAACAATACGCCTTTGCCTTCCATCACAGGTTTGCCCGCCAACGCGCCGATGTTGCCCAAGCCCAAAACGGCGGTACCGTTGGAAATTACGGCAACCAAGTTGCCTTTGGCGGTATATTTGTACGCATTTTGCGGATCGGCATGGATTTCCATACAAGGAGCCGCGACGCCCGGCGAGTACGCCAAAGCCAAGTCTTTGGACGTGGCCAGCGATTTGGTGGGGGTAACGGAGACTTTACCCGGCACGGGGAATTCGTGAAATTTCAGTGCGGCTTCTTTTAATGAGTTTTCCATTTTTCGATCCTGTTGCGAGAGAGATGTTGAGACGAGGTCGTCTGAAACGTTGGTTTCGGGACGTTTGGCATTACAAAGCGGCTTATTTATTAACAAATAAACCTATTTTGTAATAGCGTGTAATTTTACCATGTTCCCAATGCGGCGCATACCGCTATTTTCATCTGAAACAAACAACCTCAAAGCAAAAACGTATCCTTTCAGACGACCTTCATTCGGTTTTAAACATCCATACCGAAACTGCGCGCCAACGCATGTTCGATATCCGCCCTCACCTCTTCCAAACTCCGGTTGCCGTCGATAAGCGCGTAGCGTTCGGGATGCGCGGCGGCGCGTTCGAGATAAACAGCACGCACGCGGGTGAAAAAATCCGCCTGCTCCTGCTCGAAACGGTCTTTCTCGCGCGTCTGCCCGATACGCGCCATCGACACTTCCAACGGCACGTCCAGCAGCAACGTCAAATCAGGACCAAACCCGCCCTGCACCCAATTTTCCAGCATTTCAATATCCTGAAGGGGCACGCCGCGCCCTCCGCCCTGATACGCAAAAGTCGCATCGGTAAAACGGTCGGAAACGACATGAATGCCGTCTGCCAGCGCAGGCAGGATAACGTCTTCAAGATGCTGCTGCCGCGCGGCAAACATCATCAACGTCTCCGCGCGCAATCCCGCCTTGGTTTCAGGGTTCAACAAAATTTCGCGCAAAGCCTCGCCGACAGGCGTACCGCCCGGCTCGCGGGTGAACAATACAGGAAGGTCGTGGGATTCGAACCATTGGCGGATAACGGCAAGATTGGTCGATTTGCCCGCGCCGTCTATGCCGTCCATAGTGATAAATTTGGGTTTCATAAAGTCAATTATATTGAGAGAACGGATGTTCAAAAGGTCGTCTGAAAAGACGGATTATAAATGCTTGATACGGTTCGAAGTAGATTTTCAGACGACCTTGGATTCGGATTTCAGACGACCTCTATGTTAACTGCTAGTAATATTGTTAAAGAACAAATAGTTCAGACGACCTCAAAGAAAGTATTGAGATCGTCTGAACTATAAAATTACTTTTTCGCAGCCCGAATTTTTTTCAAGCCATTCTCCAAAATAGTAACTTTCTCAGGAGGAGTTCCCCTATCCAAAGCATTCCACCAATTATTTACTGGTTTAACAAATAATTGGAATCCTTCATCAGTTACATTGGATTTTCGAATGATCAAATCTTCTTTGATAGAGCCATCCTCATTAAAGGGTTCAATATCAATAAGTAAACTATTCTTTTTAAGAAATGTCATAAGTGCAATAGACATTCTGATAGTATCTTCACGATAATCTTCATCAGCATTTGCTTCCCAAAATGTCCGAAAATTAAATAGTGTTATATCCATGATAATCTCCTAAGGTAATCGAATAATTTCGGATATTCTGTCAACATGAACCAAGCTTTTGCTGTCTCTGACATATACTCCACCGACACCTCTAATTCTTTCTTCTTTTGCTGCTGACTACTTTTTGAAATAGTCTTGCTAGTAACCTCTTAGGTGTATGTCTAAATCTTGGTATGGCCCGGCGGGCTTTTTGATTTCGGTGCGAACGAGCTGGTTTTCTAGACCATATTGGTTTTCGCCGTCGGGCAGCTGCGGTAGATCAGGTTGTCTAATGCGTCGTAGGTGTTACGACGGCTGAACACATTACAATAAAGGTTGTCTGAAAGTTGTGTTTCAGACAACCTCCATGTTGACCAGTAGTAAGGTGTTGTTAAAAAGCAAATATTTCATATACCCTCAAAGAAAGTATTGAGGTCATCTTAACAGAATAAACCGCGTGCGTACCGCCCCCCTACACCAAACATATAGTGGATTAACTCTAAATCAGGACAAGGCGACGAAGCCGCAGACAGTACAGATAGTACGGAACCGATTCACTTGGTACTTCAGCACCTTAGAGAATCGTTCTCTTTGAGCTAAGGCGAGGCAAAACGCCGTACTGGTTTAAAGTTAATCCACTATAATTTAAACACACCTGGCTACGACAAAAACCACCCAACCATTCTAATGAAAACCAAACAACCGCCCTGCTCCTTCCGTCCAAAAGAAAAGATCGTCCGCATTAACCGCGTACGTCAACTCAACCCTGCTTATTGCGGTAATATTGCCCATCTGATCCGCCTGTACCTAAGGATTTGCCACAATCCCTATCTGCGTCTGCCGCGTGTACGCGCCAACCGAACGCCATGGCATTTTATCGAACTGGACGGTCATTTTTATTTGGATCTGGGACTGGGTTTGCCTACAGGCCGCAGCGAATGTGACTTTACCCCTCAAACCTACCAACTCCCCCCTTGTCTGCAGCAGGGCGATGACGAGGCTGAAGAGCATTTCTGCGACATTCTTAAGGCAATGTTAATGATGTTTTACCTGCCCGTTTTTGCGCTCAATCAGTCTCAGTCCTGCGTATGCAACAAAACCGTGTTGCTTCCTGAGACCGCAAAACCTCCACAAAATGATGAACAACGCACCAATCTGATTCAAAATTTATTTTTTAACAGTCATATAATGGATGCCCGCCGCAGGTTGATACAAGACGGGGGGATTCTGTATTTTATATTGGACGAAGCCAATCCCACCAAACGCCGCCCGTTGCGCGAATTGATAGATGAAATAAACATTCGACCTCAAACAAGCGAACCGGAACGGCAAAACATGAAAACCGTTATGACGTTTTATCGCGAAATGTCCGATTTCCTGCAATCCGGCCTACCGAAACAAATAAACGAAACAACCTAGAACATTAAGGTCGTCCGAAACCATGTATTACGAACTCCACCTTACTGCCACGCCGCAACCTTCCTCTGTCCTTCCCCGTTTTCAGACGACATGTGCCGACTTGGAAGGCAAAGCCGTGCTAATCGAACTGCCCGAGGGCGAGCATCCTCAGCAACCGATGTTTTCTGCCGTAATACAGTCGGACGATTATCAAACCGTGTTTGAGCAATACGTACAAAGCTTGCGCGATGCGGGGCTGACGTTAGACAATCTTGTCTTGCCGCAATAAAGTTCAGGTCGTCTGAAAATGATTTTTCAGACGACCTCTCAGAAAGGAGCATTATTATGGGAATCCTCATTTTTAAAACCGACAAAACGAAATGGCAGAAAATGCTCATAGCTCTGTTAGGTTTATTTTTCTTAACTACGGCAATAGCCGGAGGAGATATGAATTTTCGTTCAGGTAAAAATGATAGTGATGTTTCAAGATTGGCCCATGCCAAAGCATTGGAAAGTAAATTAATTGGAGAGGAAGGGTCGAAATCCAAGCAAAGCAATAGCTTTGAAAGACTGAATAAAGAAGGAAATAGGGATAAATTTAAAAAGTTATATCATGAATCAGAAAATATTCATGGAAAGATATATGCTTTAATTTGGTTTTTCGATAATGATAAAAATCTTTACAGAAGATATAAGAATGAATTAAACAAAAATGAAGAAGTAATAATTTATCACGCAGATATTATAGTACCTTCCCCTCTGTCTGATGTTTTCCCAATGATTGAATCAGGCTATTTAAAGAAACATATTTTGTATTGAATGATCGGCAAATCATATTTGGGTAAAAATATCTACCCTGCGGATACAAACGGTTCATATACAAAAAGGCAAAAAGGTCGTCTGAATCTAATTTTCAGACGACCTTTTTGCTATTTTGCCCCTATTGAGGCTGCACGTTGAAAGGCATATCGATCTTTTGCCATTGCGCGCTTTCGTAGTCGAGTGCGGCGGCGATTAGAGGGTGTTGTTCGAGCCAGTTTTGGCTGATGCGCAGAATGAAGCCTTTGCCGGTTTCGTCGGCGCGCAGTTGGGTTTGCGGCGGCAGATCCAAAGGCAGGCGGGCGCGGCAGAAAAGTGCGGCGAGGCGCAGGGAGAGGACGGCGTACCAAAGCATTTCGCTGCTGCCGACGATGTCCGCCATTTTTTTCATGTCGCCGCGATGTCCGATGACCAGTTGCGCGAGTATGGTTTGCTCTTTGCGCGAAAAACCGGGCATATCGGCGTTTTCGAGGATGTAGGCGGAGTGTTTGTGGTAGCCGGTGTGGGCGATGTCGAGTCCGATTTCGTGCAGCCTGCCTGCCCAGCCGAGGTATTGTTTCCATTGGGCAAGGTCTTGGACGGTTACGTTTTTGGCGTGGCACAGGCTGTCCATAAAGGCTTGCGCGGTTTCGGCGACGCGTTTGGCTTGATTAAGGCTGACGTGGTAGCGGTTTTGGAACTCGGCGGTCGTCTGATCGCGCATGTCTTCGTTCAAACCGCGTCCAATCAGGTCGTAGAACACGCCGTCGCGCAGGGCGGCTTCGGTAACGGTCATTTTGGTGAGTTCGAGTTCTTCAAACGCTGCCATCATGACGGCCAGTCCGCCGGCGAACACTTCCACGCGTTCCGGCTTGAGGCTTTCGAATTTGGCTTTTTTGACGGAACCGGCTTCAATAATACGGTCGGCGAGGTAGCGCATGCCTTTGTAGGTGATGTCGGCTTCTTGGGGTAGCTCGGCGGCGATGAGGTCGCGGATGGATTTGGCGGAGCCGGAGGTGCCGATGGCGAAATCCCAACCTGTACGCTTCATGAGTTTGCTGATGCGCTGGATTTCGTTGCGTGCGGCGGAGATGGCGGCTTGGAAGTCTTTGGCGGTGATTTTGTTTTGGAAGAAACGCAGGCTGTAAGTGACGCAGCCTAAGGGCAGGCTTTCGGTAGCGAGCGGCTGGAGGTCGGAGCCGATGACAAATTCGGTCGAACCGCCGCCAATGTCGATAACGAGCATTTTGTCGCCGTTGGGCGGAAGGGTGTGGACGACGCCGGTGTAAATGAGGCGGGCTTCTTCACGGCCTGCGATGATTTCGATGGGGAAGCCCAGTGCGGCTTCGGCTTTGGGTAGGAATTGGGCGATATTTTTTGCTACGCGGAAGGTGTTGGTCGCCACAACGCGCACTTGTTCGGGCTTGAACCCGCGCAGCCGTTCGCCGAATTTTGCCAAACAGTCCAAGGCACGCTCTTGGGATGCTTCGTCGAGGTTTTTATGTTCGTCCAAACCGGCGGCAAAACGCACCATTTGTTTGAAGGAATCGATGACTTTCAGTTGTCCGTTGTTATTTTCGCAAACTTGGAGGCGGAAGCTGTTGGAACCTAAATCGACGGATGCCAGGACGTTGGTGGGCGTAGTGGTCATGAAGGGATACCGGTGGATAAACGAAGCTCTAATGTTACTCTGTCCCGCCGTTGATTGACAATATCGCAGATCAACTTTAAACCGCCGCAATATTGCACCGTATTGATGTATCACGCATTGTCTGTTTCAAGTCAATCTGCTCATCAATGATGTACGCCACCTTTGATTCCGCACGGAGATATTCTTATAATACCCGTTTTGCAAACGCCAAAAGGTCGTCTGAAAACAAAGATAGGGTTTTCAGACGACCTTTAAACCGACTAAAACGAATGACAGTACACATGAAAACGGAAAACCTTATCTACACGCCCGAATCCCCGTCCCGCCGCCGCTTTTTACTGGCTGGCGGCGCATTGCTGCTCAGCCCTGCCGCCGCACTTGCCGGCGCGCAACGCGAAGAAACGCTTGCCGACGATGTCGCTTCGGTCATGCGCAGCTCCATCAACAATGTCAACCCGCCGCGCCTCGTGTTTGCCGATCCAAACGAAGGCGAACGCTGGCTGGCGGCGATGTCTTCCCGCCTTGCCCGCTACGTTCCCGATGCCGCCGAACGCCGCCGCCTGCTGGTCAACATCCAATACGAAAGCAGCCGCGCGGGGCTGAATACCCAAGTGATTTTAGGATTGATCGAAGTCGAGAGCGCGTTCCGCCAATATGCCATCAGCGGCGTGGGCGCGCGCGGGCTGATGCAGGTCATGCCGTTTTGGAAAAACTATATCGGCAAACCTTCGCACAACCTGTTCGACATCCGCACCAACCTGCGCTACGGCTGTACCATCCTGCGCCACTACAACAATATCGAAAAAGGCAACATCGTCCGCGCTTTGGCGCGCTTCAACGGCAGCCTGGGCAGCAACAAATACCCCAACGCTGTCTTGGGCGCGTGGCGCAACCGCTGGCAATGGGGCTGACCGCGGGGTATAAACGACTGCGGCCTGTGCAAATGCAAACCCTTTTGAATCCTGTATAATCCGCACATCTGATAATTTTAAAATTTCAGGCGACCTCAAAATCCTACCGGGTCGTCTGAAAAACCTTTTATGGCAAAAGACACCCGCATCCAAATGTTCCCGCACGAATGGCGTGCCAGCACCACCCTCTCCGGCGTTTACGCACTGCGTATGTTGGGGATGTTCTTGGTTCTCCCCGTTTTGTCCTTATATGCCGCCTCATTGCCCGGCGCGGAAAACAACAAAACCTTGGTCGGTCTAGCAATGGGTATCTACGGACTGACGCAGGCTTTGCTGCAACTGCCTTTGGGCATCGCCTCCGATAAATTCGGACGTAAAAAAACCATTTATGTCGGACTGATTGTCTTTGCCGCCGGTAGTTTTCTCGCCGCTGCCGCCAACTCATTGCCCATGCTGGTTGCCGCGCGCGCCATTCAAGGGGCGGGCGCAGTTAGCGCCGCAGTGACCGCGCTGCTTGCCGACTTGACCCGAGACGGTGTGCGTACCCGCGCAATGGCGATGATAGGCTTAAGCATAGGTTTGACCTTTTCCGTCAGCCTGGTGGTTGCCCCGATGATTGCCGATATTATCGGCGTTCCCGGATTGTTTATGCTGACCGGCATCCTGACCGTCATCAGCATAGGCGTTGTCGCTTGGATGACTCCTGATCCCGAAGTATCAAAGCTGCACGAAGACACACAGGCGCAGCCCTCTCGCATGGGCGAAGTCCTCCGAGACCGCCAGCTTCTCAACTTGGATTTCGGCATTTTCGCGCTGCACGCCGCACAAATGGCGTTGTTTACCGCCCTGCCTTTTGCCATGACGCAGCTCGGTTTGGAAAAAATCCAGCATTGGAAAGTCTATCTGCCCTCGACCATCGCAGGGCTGGTGATTATGATCCCCCTCATCATCATCGGCGAAACCCGCAACAAGCTCAAGCAAGTCTTCATCCTCGGCATCGCCTGCATCGCAGCGGCGCAAATCGGCTTATTGTTCGGCATGCACTCGATTTGGCTGATTACCGCCTATCTGGTTGTTTACTTTATCGGCTTCAACGTATTGGAAGCCAGCCTGCCGTCCATGGTGTCTAAGATTGCACCGGCCGATTTGAAAGGCACGGCGATGGGCGTTTACAATACCATGCAGTCCGTCGGGCTGTTTGTGGGCGGCGCAAGCGGCGGATGGCTGTTTCAACAATACGGCTTTGCAGGCGTTTTCACCTTTTGCAGCGTATTGATGCTGTTGTGGCTGGTCATCGCCATACTCGCCCCCGCGCCCAAACCCGTCAAAAACCTCAGCTATCCCGTCAGCCCCGCATGGCAGGAAAAACACGATTCGCTCTACCAAGCATTGTCCCAAGTCGAAGGCGTCGAAAGCATTACCTTCAGCGCAGACAAACAAACCATTTACATCAAGGCGTTGCAAAAAGGATTTGACCAAGAGGCCGCCGAAAACATCATCACAGGAGTTTAAAAAATGTCATTGAACAAAGTCATCCTTATCGGCCGTCTCGGTCGCGACCCCGAAGTCCGCTATATGCCCAACGGCGAAGCCGTCTGCAATTTCAGCGTTGCCACCAGCGAAACATGGAACGACCGCAACGGCCAGCGCGTAGAACGCACCGAATGGCACAACATTACCATGTACCGCCGCCTCGCCGAAATTGCCGGACAATACCTGAAAAAAGGCAGCCAAGTATATCTGGAAGGCCGCATCCAAAGCCGTAAATACCAAGGCAAAGACGGCATCGAACGCACCGCATACGACATTATCGCCAATGAAATGAAAATGCTCGGCGGCCGCAACGACAACAGCGGCGGCGCACCTTACGACGACGGCGGTTACAGCCAAGGCGGCTACCAACAACAAGCGCCGCAGCAACAATACCAAGCCGCCCCGCAAAACCAAGAACCCCCTGCCGCCCCCCGCCGCCAAGCCCCCGCCGCACCGGCAGCCCCTGTCGAAGACATCGACGACGATATTCCGTTCTGAATTACATAAACAACCCAACAATATTGCTTGATACAAACCGCCGAGGGTTGAGGATAGATTGGTTATCCGTATTGGATGAAAGCAATCCGTCAGACTTTGAAAGCCATTTACAAAAATGCTTTGAAATTTGGCCGCGCTTTTATTGTCGATACCCTCCAAGCACAAAGGTCGTCTGAAACTTTAATTTCGGACGACCTTTTCTTTGTGTTTAAACCGCTAAACAGTCTTATCAAAAAGCAATCAAGATACCGAATAAAACCGATTTACTCCTGCCAGATAATCTCGTGTTTAGAACCATAAGTAATCTTTTTAATATTGCGTTCAAGAGCAATTTCTTTATCTAGCTTTCCTGAATATTCTGAACCTGCCAATTTTTGAAATAAAGTAATATTCAGCTCATCATTGTGGGAAGTTGTCTTTATATCTGAAATGCCCATTGCGCTATTGCCTACTAAACCTGTCAAATGAACCTGCCTATAATCCTTAGCTTCATGGACAGTAATTTTGAAATTCCCAATATCATCCAACTTGATTTCATCATTAGCGAAAAAACAGCCGGACAATATCAAGCCGGTAATACCCAGCATAGCTACCTTAATTTTCATCGTCATTTTATCCTTCGATAGAAGCATCTTCTAATGTGCCGTCAAAATTGCCATCCATAACAATACGGTATCTTTCAACAAATCTCCATCATTGAAGCCGACAATACGCTATTTAAAATTCTTTAGAATCATAAATAAAGTCTTGAAGATGACTTTCAGACGACCTGACCGACGGTTTTACCCCTATTTATCCTGTTTATTGACAAGGCTCCAATGAGAAAAGTTCTTTGATAAGCGCTTTAGACGTATAAACCTACGAAGTATGATGTAATACTGTTTCTTACCCATTTAGAGTAAGTGTATAGATTATGGGTAACTCTTTTGCTGTATTGTCCTTGTTATTTAGAAAAAATAATAATGATACGATAAGTTTTATTATGTAATTTCAGGTTGTTTATCCATCATCCAATTTATCGTAGGAGCGATTATGCCTCAAATGAAATTTAAATTATGGCTGCCGGTGTTGCTGGCTGCCGTTTTAGCAGCCTGTTCACAATCACATCAAACAGTTGAAGCGCCTGCTGCCACCAATTCAGCCGTACCGAGCCAAAGTGCGCAAGTGGCAGAGAAATTAGGAACGGGTTGGGGCGATGAGGTGGAATCTCCTGTTCATTCTGTGGATTTGCGCCGTGTCAGTCAGGAACCTTTGGCGCAAAGCGTATTAAACTACTCTTCCAAAGATTATCGCGGTCGCAGCGTCAATTCGATTGCTTTAGCTTCAGGCAAAGTGGAATTGTCTGTACGCAGTGACGATGGCAGCCTGCTGCCGATATTCCGTGACAAAGGCAACTACTATCTGCGCGGTACAGACGGACAGGCATACCGTTTGGTCTATCAAAACAACAGCAACAAAACCTTGGAAATCGTAGCCAGCGTTGATGGTTTGGATGTGATTTCAGGCAAATCGGCCAGCAAATACGCCGACGGTTATGTCTTGTACCCTCATGATTCTTTAGAAATCGAAGGTTTCCGCAAAAACAGCAGCGCGGTGGCGTCGTTTGTCTTCAGCATCCCCCGCGACTCTTATGCCGCCAACTCGGATAATGGCTCCATCCGCAATACGGGTGTAATCGGCACTGCAATTTTCGAACTGTACGACCCAAACCGCAGCAGAAATGAACCTCAAGCCTTTCCCGCCGATGACGGATACGCCAAACCGCCTACCCGATAAGGCATAAATAATAAAAGCGGTCTGTAAACCAAATAAGGTTTCAGACCGCTTTTATTTTGCAGTAGCAATGAAAATATAGTGGATTAAATTTAAATTAGGACAAGGCGACGAAGCCGTAGACAGTACAGATAGTACGTTCAGCACCTTAGAGAATCGTTCTCTTTGAGCTAAGGCGAGGCAACGCGCCGTACTGGTTTAAAGTTAATCCACTATAAAATAACTTGATAAAGATAAACAGTAATAATCTGTTCTAAATCGTCCTGAGACAAAAGGTCGTCTGAAAACCGGTTTTACAGATTTTCAGACGACCTTTATGCTCTTGAAGCTCAGTTCAACCTATTTCTTCAAAATATATTTGCGTACGGCGGCGTTGTGTTCTTCCAGATTATGGCTGAACTGGCTCAAGCCGGTGCCGTCCATTTTGGAGACGAAATAGAGGTATTTTTCATTCGACGGATGCGCGGCGGCATCAAGGGCGGCTTTGCTCGGCAGGGCGATGGGGGTCGGGGTTAAGCCGCTGCGGGTGTAGGTGTTATACGGCGTATCGCGCTGGAGGTCGGCTTTGCGGATTTTGCCTTTGTACGCGCTTCCCATGCCGTAAATCACGGTCGGGTCGGTTTGCAGGCGCATGCCGATGTTGAGGCGGTTGACGAATACTGAAGCAACATGGGCGCGGTCGTCTTCGTGGGCGGTTTCTTTTTCAATCAGGCTCGCCATAATGAGCATTTCATACGGATTTTTGTAGGGCAATCCGCTTTGGCGATCTTCCCAAGCATCTTTCAGACGACGTTGCATGGTTTGATAAGCGGTTTGGTAGATTTGCAAATCACTGCTGCCTGCGTCGATTTCATAGCTGTCGGGGAAAAACTGACCTTCGGGATTGCTGCTGAGCGCGTCGGGGGCAATTGCCTGCATGAGTTCCGCATCGCTCCAGCCGCGTGTTTTGTGTTCGATGTCGGGGGTGTTATCGATGATTTTACGCATCGTGGCAAAACGCGAACCTTCGACGATTTGAACCGTAACGGCATCAGGTCTGCCGCTGCGGATTTTCTGCAAAATGCCCCATGCGGAAATGTTGGAAGGAAGGCGGTATGAGCCGGCGTTGAGTTTGTTGTGTGCGCCTATCAGGTAGGCGGCTACGACCAGTACATGGCGGTTGTAAACGACTCCGTCTTCGGCAAGCGTACGGCTGACGGAAGAGATGCCTTGGTTTTTGGCGATTTTGATGCGGTATGCTTTGCCGTTGTCTTTGGGAACGAACAGCAAGGCGGCGAACACGGCGGCAACGGCAACAAAAAATACCGCAAACCATTTCAACATTTTTTTCAGCATGGTAGGATTTTTGATTTGTGAACGTCGTGCGACAGTATAACCGAAATGCGCGCCTTCTTCCCTGCGCGCCCGCCCGACGTATGTTTTTTCCGCCTCAGTGGTCATCTGAAATAAAGGGTCGTCTGAATATGAATCTTCCGTCCGAATGCCAAGACATTGGCTGGCAACAAGGCTGGTGGCAGCCTGCCCGCCGCGCGTTTTCGCCGAACTTCGAGCCGCGGGCAGAATCAGAAGCCGTGTCGCTGGTGGTTTTACACAATATTTCGCTGCCGCCTTTCGAATATGGGACGGGCGCGGTGGAAAAGCTGTTTACCAACCGCATCGGCCCCGACGAACATCCGTTTTTCAGCGTCATCCACACCTTGCGCGTTTCCAGCCATTTTCTGATCACCCGCGAGGGCAAGGCGGTGCAGTTCGTTTCTTGCGACGATATGGCGTACCACGCGGGCGTGTCGTCGTTTCGCGGACGCGAAAAGTGCAACGCGTTTTCGGTCGGTATCGAATTGGAAGGCTGCGATTTCGAGCCGTTTGCCGAGGCGCAATATCAAACGCTGGAAACCCTGCTGCAAGCGTTGATCGGGCATTACCCTATCACCGCCGTTACCGGTCATCAGGACATCGCCCCCGACCGCAAAACCGATCCCGGCCACTTTTTCGACTGGCAAAGATTGCAGGCGGCGGGTTTTCCGGTTGTCCGTTAATCGCTCAAAAATGCCATATAGCATTTTTCAGACGACCCAGCCCGATTTTGGGCTATCATTCACGGCATTTGCTGTCAGAAAAGTTTATTTTCGTTATAATTGAACGTTCATACGGGACAATCCGTGTCCGACTCCGACGAACTTACTCGCGGCAATACGATTCCGCATACGCCCAAAGGCAAACCGCCCCCGGGCAACGAAGACGGAATGCCGCTCTTACAAAAAGTGATTACCCATGATTTTCATCGTCTTAGGCTTGGCAGTCATCCTTGCCGTCATCGCCTACAATATGTACCAAGAAAACCAATACCGCAAACAGGTGCGCGAGCAGTTCGGCCACTCCGACAAAGACGCGCTCCTGAACAGTAAAACCAGCCATGTGCGCGACGGTAAAGAATCCGGCGGCAAAGGCCTGTTCGTCAAAAAAGCAAACAAAGCCCAAGAAGCTGCGCTGCGCAACCTGCAAGAACAAGACGAAATCTTCGCCGCAAAAGCCAAACTTGCCAAACCTTCCGCCATCAAAACCGATGTCGAGTTGGCGATTGAAGACGACTTTACCGACGAGCCGGTACAGCATACCGTCATCGGGCTGAACAACGAAATTACCACCCAAGCCGCCAGCGACGAGCCGGTCAACCTGCCGTCCGCCGCCAACCAGCCTTTGGTCAGCTTGGACGAATTGTCCCAAGTCGAATTGCCGTGGTTTGACCCGCGCTTCGACTACCTCGCCTACATCGCTCTCTCCGAAGCGCAAGAGCTGCACGCCCTGCCCCGCCTGTCCAACCGCCACCGTTTCCAAATCATCGGCTGCACCATGGACGACCGCTTCCAAGTTGCCGAACCGATTCCGAGCGTGTATTACCAAGGTTTCGTTGTCGGCCTGCAAGCAGTCAGCCGCAACGGTTTGGCAACCCAAGAAGAATTGCAACAGTTCAACCAACAGGTTGACACCTTCGCCCAACTGATGGGCGGCAAAGTCCTCCACACCGATTTGGCAGCGTTTACCGAAGTCGCGCAGGCATTGGACACCTTCTGCGCCCGCGTCGATCAAACCATCGCCATCCACTTGGTTTCACACAGCAACATCAGCGGCGTCGAACTGCGCGCTTCTGTGGAAAACCTCGGCTTCGTATTGGGCGAAGACGGCGCATTCCACTACACCGGACAAACCGGCAGCCCGATGTTTGCCATCCACAGCCTCACAGGCGACGCGTTTACCAACGCCCTGTTGGACAACCAGTCCTACAAAGGCTTCAGCATGTTGCTCGACATCCCGCACGCGCCTGCCGGCGAAAAAACTTTCGACCTATTCATGGACTTGGCAGTACGCCTCTCCGGTCAGTTGGGCTTGGATCTGGTCAACGACAAAATGGAAGAAGTTTCTACCCAATGGCTCAAAGACATTCGCAATTACGTCTTGGCGCGTCAGGAAGAAATGCTCAAAGTCGGCATCAAACCCGGCAGCAAACAAGCCCTGCGTCTGTTCTCCTAAAATCGAATCAAATCAAAGCGGATATGTCGTTACGGCATATCCGCTTTTTTTCGGGTAAAATTCAGCCGTTTTCAATCTATCATTTTTCAGACGACCTTTGCCCGTATCCTCCTGTATCAGACAAAGGTCGTCTGAAAACCCTCCTCCATGAATCAAACCGCACAACACATCCGCCACCTTACCGACCTCCTCAACCGCTACGCCTACGAATACTACACCCTCGACGCGCCCAGCGTACCCGATGCCGAATACGACAAATTGTTCCGCGAACTCGAAGCGTTGGAACGAAACCATCCCGAGCTCAAGCTGCCCGACAGCCCGACCCAGCGCGTCGGCGGCGAGCCTTTGGCGGGATTTGCCGAAGTGCGCCACGAAGTGCCGATGCTGTCTCTGACCAACGCCTTCTCCCCGCAAGATGAAAACGGCGTGTTCGACCATGCCGAAATGTACGCCTTCGACCAACGCGTGCGCGACGGCTTGGACGGCGGCAATCCCGAATACGTTATCGAACCCAAATTCGACGGCCTCGCCATCAGCCTGCTCTACCGCGACGGCGTATTGGTGCAGGCGGCGACGCGCGGCGACGGCACGACCGGCGAAGACGTTACCCAAAACGTCAAAACCGTATCTAATATCCCCCTGCGGCTGCACGGCGAAAATACGCCCGAACTCATCGAAGTGCGCGGCGAAGTGCTGATGCTCAAAGCCGATTTCGCCGCCCTCAATAAAAGACAAACCGAAAACGGGCAAAAACCCTTTGCCAACCCACGCAACGCCGCCGCCGGCAGCCTGCGCCAACTTGATTCGCGTATTACCGCGCAACGCAAACTGCACTTTTTCCCCTACTCAATCGCCCGCCAGCAAGGCGGTTTCGTCGCAGAAGAACACATCCAAGAACTCGCCTATTTCCAAGAACTCGGCTTCAGCCTGCCCGACGGCAATTTCGACCGTTTTCCGAATATCGACGAAGTATTGGCGTTTTACGAACAAATGCAGCAAAAACGCCCCGAACTGCCCTACGAAATCGACGGCATGGTCGTCAAAGTCAACAGCTTGGCGCAACAGCGCGAACTCGGCTTCATCTCCCGCGCGCCGCGCTGGGCGATTGCCCACAAATTCCCCGCCGAAGAAGCCCTGACCGTCGTCGAAGCCATAGACGTGCAAATCGGGCGCACCGGCGCGGTTACCCCCGTCGCCCGCCTGCAACCCGTATTCGTCGGCGGCGTCACCGTCACCAACGCCACCCTGCACAATCAGGACGAAGTATCGCGCAAAGACGTGCGCGTCGGCGATACCGTCGTCGTGCGCCGCGCCGGAGATGTGATTCCCGAAGTCGTGCGCGTGATTTTCGAACGCCGCCCGATGCAGGAAACCGCCGTTGCCGTTTCAGACGACCTCAAACATCAACAAGACGACCTGTTTGCCGAAACACCGTCCGCAAACCAAACCCAATCCGTTCCACTCCACAAGCCCTACCGCCTGCCGATCCATTGCCCCATCTGCCGCAGCGAAATCGAACGCGAAGAAGGCGAAGCTGTCGCCCGATGCAGCGGCGGCATGCTTTGTCAGGCACAACGCGCGCAAGGATTAATCCACTTCGCCTCGCGCAAAGCCATGGACATCGACGGCCTCGGTCAAAAACAAATCGAGCAGCTTGTCGCCCAAAACCTCGTCCGCCACTTCGCCGACCTCTACCGCCTCGACATCCCGACCTTGCAAAAAATGAAGGAAACGGCAGATAAAGGATCGTCTGAAAACGAAAACGGCGACACAGAAACGGTTTCAGGCGATCTATCTGAATCCAACACCCCAAACGGTAAAAAACAACCGACCAAGTGGGCGGAAAACATCCTCGCAGGCATAGAAGCCAGCAAAACGCCCGAACTCGCCCGCTTCCTGTTCGCGCTCGGCATCCGCCACGTCGGCGAACGCACCGCCAAAACGCTGGCGCAGGCATTCGGCTCACTGGAACACGTCCGCCGCGCACCCGAACCCATCCTCGCCTGCCTGCCCGACATCGGCACCGTCGTCGCCCGCTCCATCGCCCACTTCTTCGCCCAAGACGCGCAGCAGGCGATGATAGACGAGCTGCTCGCCGCAGGCGTTGCCCCGCAAACCCAAGCCGTTACCATCCCGCCCGCCCTCCACGCCGAGCCGCAACGCTGGATTGCCCGCCTGCCCGGTTTCAAAATCAGCGAAAACAAAGCCCAAGCCTTATGGGAACTCGCCGGCAAAAGTATAGACGGCCTGCAAACCGACAAAGCCCTCCCCGCCGACTGGCAAACATGGCGCAGCGAACCACAAAACGCCGCCCTGCTCGAAAACCTGAAAACCTTCTTCGCCCAAACGTCGTCTGAAAACCAAGAAGCAACGGTTTCAGACGACCTAAACGAAGCCGTAGCAGGCAAAACCTTTGTGTTAACCGGCACCCTGCCCACCCTCAAACGCGACCAGGCCCAGGCCCTGATCGAAGCCGCCGGCGGCAAAGTTTCCGGCAGCGTGTCCAAAAAAACCGACTACGTCGTCGCCGGAGAAGCCGCAGGCAGCAAGCTGGAAAAAGCCAATGCCTTGGGTGTGGCGGTTTTGAGCGAGGAAGAGCTTTTGGCGATGCTGGATTAAGCATTTATTAAGGATATTCAAGGATATGACCGAGCCAATTTCCCGACTGTCCAAATCGTTGATTCTGTTCTCAATCAATTTGGCAACTTATCGGGGAATGAACACTCTAAATCTGTTGAACGCCTTTTAAATGCATTGCCTTTTTGCCGTCGACAATGTGGCAACCAAGTCAAACCTAGACAACCGAGGTCGTCTGAATACTCGATTCGACAATCAAATAGAAGGAAACTGAATGAAACCGATCAAAAAAGCCGTCTTCCCTGTAGCCGGTATGGGCACGCGCTTTCTGCCTGCTACTAAAGCCAGCCCGAAAGAAATGCTGCCCATCGTCGACAAACCGTTGATTCAATATGCGGTAGAAGAAGCAGTAGAAGCAGGCTGTACCGAAATGGTGTTCATCACCGGCCGCAACAAACGCAGCATCGAAGACCATTTCGACAAAGCCTACGAGCTAGAAACCGAGCTGGAAATGCGTCAAAAAGACAAACTGCTGGAACACGTCAAAGACATCCTGCCTTCCAACATTACCTGTCTTTACATCCGCCAGGCCGAGGCTTTAGGCTTGGGACACGCCGTATTGTGCGCCCGCGCCGCAGTGGGCGACGAACCCTTCGCCGTCATTCTTGCCGACGACTTGATTGACGCGCCCAAAGGCGCGCTGAAGCAAATGGTCGATATCTACAATCAAAGCGGCAACAGCGTTTTGGGCGTGGAAACCGTCGATCCGTCGCAAACCGGCTCGTACGGCATTGTTGAAGTGGAAAAACTGAAAAGCTTTCAAAGAATTACCAATATCGTTGAAAAACCGAAACCCGAAGAAGCGCCGTCCAACCTTGCCGTTGTCGGCCGCTACATCCTGACCCCGCGCATTTTCAGCCTTCTGGAAAACCTGCCGCGCGGTGCGGGCAACGAAATCCAACTGACCGACGGCATTGCCCGCCTGTTGGATCACGAGTTCGTCCTCGCCCATGCCTTCGACGGCAAACGCTACGACTGCGGCAGCAAACTGGGTTATCTCGAAGCCACTGTCGCCTATGGCTTGAAACATCCGGAAACCGGCGCGCAGTTCCGCGAACTGCTGAAACAATACATCCCCCAATAAAGCAAATGACAAAAGGTCGTCTGAAAATTTCAGACGACCTTTTTGTTTGTACGGATACACGGTTTTCTGTATATAGTGGATTAACTTTAAACCAGGACGGCGTTACCTCGCCTTAGCTCAAAGAGAACGATTCTCTAAGGTGCTGAAGCACCAAGTGAATCGGTTCCGTACTATCTGTACTGTCTGCACGGCTTCCGCCTTGTCCTGATTTAAATTTAATCCACTATAAAAACCGAAGTGTAATGCTTAAAGCTTAAAGCGGCCCCCGCAAATCTTCCTGCGTATTGCAGCTGAAAAAAACATGTTCCGAACCAAAATGCACCGATCTCGCCCGTTGCTGATGCAGCCAGCCGCTCAAGGTTTTCATCCCTGAATACAAATACGGGACGGTGCTTTGCAGGATTTGCGGACGGATATA
The DNA here is from genome assembly GCF_001815675.1 of Neisseria sp. HMSC065D04. Lineage (NCBI taxonomy): Bacteria > Pseudomonadati > Pseudomonadota > Betaproteobacteria > Neisseriales > Neisseriaceae > Neisseria > Neisseria sp. HMSC065D04. The sequence continues at coordinate 46,499 of NZ_KV821507.1, read as the reverse complement.
CATTACGTTGTAATGCGGCGTGACCGGTGTTTCCACATAAAACGCATTGCACAAAGGCGTGCGCTTGGAAACCGTTTCAAATTTCGCCACCAAATCAGACGGCAGCGCAGGCATATTGCACGGCACCACCAGCAGCCAATCCGCCGCCGCAATCTGCAAATCATTGGCAGCCGTACACAAAGCCGCCAGCGGTCCCAAATGCTGCCATTGGCGCGAATCGGCAAAAATATGCGCACTACGGCGAGCATATTCTTCCAAATTCCGGTTGGCGCTGATAGCAATGTGTTCAACTTGTGGACGCAACGCTTCAATAACATGATCAATCAAAGGTTTGTCACGCCACAATACTAATCCTTTATCCGTCCCTCCCATTCGCTCTCCCTGCCCGCCGGCCAATATCAATGCGAAGGTTTTCATTTTGGTAGTCCTTTGTGAAGTCGCTGGTTTTGTGTGCCCATACTGTTAATCGGCTGATTCTTATGTTTTTAATTCGTAGATGTTATGTTCCTACCGATTCCCTGCGAAATCGGCACATCATCCCAGGTCGTCTGAAAAGACGGTTGCCCGCGATAAAATTCATATAAAGTGAATTTTATCATAACACGATTTTACATTAAAGCGCATATCGCCTCATTCGCACCAAATTCCCCTTCGGACAGGTTGTTTCCCCGCCTAAAGGATGATATGTTTATAACATTTGGCAACAAAACGCCCTTCCTTTATTCCATGAGCTTACGAACCCTATTTTCAGGCGGCCTGAGCCTGTCCTCACGATTAAAACTGCTGACTGTCTTATGGGTTGGTTCGGCTTTATTGTCCGTCATCCTGACCCTGATTTTATCGCTGAGGCTGGAAAACGCAGCCACCGTCATTGATGATGCCGCAAGCTTGAGAATGCAGGTTTACCGTTTGGCTTATATGGCAAGCGAACGCACCCCGCAAGCGCAAATCGACAACCAATTGCGCGAATTTGAAGGAACACTCCTGCGCATCACCCAAAGCGATGCCATCTATCCCCTGATGCCTTCGGAAACACCGCCGGCCTATGGCCTGATCCAATCCATGCTCTTAATCGACTGGAAGTCAAACATCCAACCCGCGCTGAAACGTTACCGCAGACCGACGCAGATCGAACTCTACCGCTTTGCCGGCAATATCGAATTGTTCTTACAGGCATTGGAAAACGCCAACGAAAAAAACACCTTATGGCTGCGCCGTTTCCAAATGGCGATGATGCTGATGATTTTTGTCGCCGCAGGTTTAATGATTGTATGGCACTACGCTTGGATTATCCGTCCGCTTGAAACCCTGCGCGACGGCGTGGAAACCATCAGCCAAGGCCGATTCGGCGTACAAATCGATACCGAACAGATTCAAGAGTTTGCCCAAGTCAGCAAAGGCTTCAATCAAATGAGCAGTCGTCTGAAAGTCCTCTATACCGATTTGGAAGGACAAGTCGCCAGACAAACCCAGGACCTCGCCCGTCAAAACCGTGACCTGACCCTGCTCTACCAAACCACGCGCGACCTGCACCAAACCCTAACCCCGCGCGAAGCGGCAGAAGAATTCCTCGCACGGACCCTGCCTGCCGTTTCCGCAAGCGCAGGCAGCATCCGCCTTTTAGACAACGACCGTAAAAACACAAACCTTATTGCCTCCATCGGACTGTCTGAAGCCGAAGACAGAGATTCGGATACCGAACAAACCCAACCTGAAGAAGAAACACCCCTATTCAAACATACCGTCGTTTTCCCCATCACCTATCAAGAAGAAGAACTCGGCATCCTGACCCTATATTTTTCAGACGACCCCACACTTAACGACAACGACAACGAACTCCTGCGTACATTATGCGGTCAATTAGGTGTATCCATCGCCAGCAGCCGTCTCGAACAAGAGCGGCGCCTGCTTGCCGTACTCCAAGAGCGCAACCTGATCGCCCAAGGTTTGCACGACAGCATCGCCCAAGCATTGACCTTCCTCAATCTTCAAGTTCAAATGCTGGAAAGCGCGTTCCATGCCGACCAGAAAGAACAAGCCGAAGAAAACATCCGCTTCATCAAAGACGGCGTACAAGAATGTTACGAAGACGTGCGCGAACTCCTGCTGAATTTCCGAACCAAAATCAGCAACAAAGACTTCCCGGAAGCCGTAACCACCCTGCTGTCCAGGTTTAAACGCCAAACCAAAATCAATGTCGAAACAGTATGGCAGGACGACGGCCGCACACTGAATGATGACGAACAGCTGCAAATCATCTTCATCCTGCAAGAAAGCCTGTCCAACATCCGCAAACACGCCAAAGCCCAACACGTCAAAATCAGCATGCTCAACCAACAAAACTTTACCCTGAGCATCGAAGACGACGGTATCGGCTTTAACCTGCAACACCTGCACAAACTCTCCGGCGAACATGTCGGTCTCGGCATCATGCAAGAACGCGCCCGCCGCATCAATGCCACCCTAGACATCCAATCCCAGCCCGAACAAGGCACAACCGTTACCTTAACCTTACCGCAACACAAGAGAACGACCCATGACTATTAAAATCATCCTCATTGACGACCACACACTCTTCCGCAGCGGCATCAAAGCCCTGCTCTCCCGTCAAAGCGACTTCGAAGTCATCGGAGAAGCTGCCGACGGTTTGTCCGGCGTCAAAATGGCGGAACAGCTCAAACCCGACGTCGTCTTACTCGACCTTGACATGCCCGTTATGAACGGTCGCGAAGCACTGGCACAAATTTTGGGCGTCAACCCAAACCAAACCGTCATCATGCTGACCGTTTCCGAAGACAGCGACGACCTGACCGAATGCATGCGCATCGGCGCGCGCGGCTTTTTGCTGAAAAACATCAACGCCGACTTCCTGCTCGACAGCATCCGCAAAGCCGTGGACGGTGACAACGTCTTCTCTCCCGAAATGACCACCCGCCTCGTCCAATCCCTGATTTCCCCGTCCGCACCGCGCACCGACCAGGCACTCTCCACCCTCACCCCGCGCGAACTCGAAATCCTCGGCTACCTCGCCGCCGGACACAGCAACAAAGTCATCGCCCGCCATTTGGACTTGGCAGAATCCACCGTCAAAGTCCACGTCCAGAACCTGCTGCGCAAACTCAACCTCAGCAGCCGCGTCCAAGCCGCTGTTTACGCCGTCCAACACAAAGTCCCGCAGCCTGAAATCAATTAAACGGCTCAGGATGCTGATGCGAAAGCGGTAAAAACAAAAAAGGTCGTCTGAAAACGGGCAGAACGAATTTCGCTCCAACGTTTTTCAGACGACCTTTTCCATCAAACAGGTGTAGAAATGAAGATACTGATTTATTCGGTTTTACTTCCCATCAGCTTGCTTGTCCTACCCCATCTCATCAGCTTAATGCTCCCCAAAACACGCCGACTCAGCAAAACAACCATATTCGATGCACCGATAAACCGTGTCTACCAAACCATTACCGACAATCAACATTGGCAATACCGCTCTTCTTTGGACAATTTACAAATTATCAGCCAAGAAAAGACGAAAAAATAACCGCTCGAAAGCGGTTAGATTTTATAGTGTGACGGAGAGACTAGAACTGAATATATAATATATTGTTTTTATTTAATTAAATTTTTAATAGATTCCAAAATACCGTAAAAAATACCGTAAATTTGTCAAAGTCAAAATTTTTCAGGGGCGTTTTGTAGCATCTTTGCCAAGCTGTGAAATATGGTCGGATTGTAACACCAGCAATCACGCGCCGTCTTGTGGGCGGTGTTTGCTCTATTCTTCCAGCCGTCCGATATTGCCTTTCGGGTGGCTTTTGTTTGTATCGGCTCTGTCGGTCATGCGCCCACGCAAAAAAAAAGCGTATATAGATAAAAAAGTGGTGGTTACCGTGGTTACCGTGGTTACCGTGGTTACCGTGCTGTCAAAGCCTTATAAATCGGGGCTTTCATGGTAACCACTTACACATCTTCACATGGTTACCGCTGGTTACTGCTGTTTGATTTGAAGCATAAGCGCATGAAAATAAAAGAGTAACCACTGGTAACCACTCGGTAACCTGTTAAATTAATGTAGGTGGTTACCGTTTTTTCTTTGTTTTTATATTGATATTCATATAGTTATAAATGTTAAGTTTTGTGGTAACCACGGTAACCACTATATTTGTCTCGCGCATAGGGTTTTATCTGTCCGCGTGTATTGGTCTGGAAATTATTTATCCCCGTCAGTCATGGCGGAAATAGGGCGTAATTGCGCCGTAAGCGCGTTTTGCTGTTTGAGTATGGATTGGTATCGGGCAGGGATTGAATAGCTCTAATTCTCGAAAATTAGGGGCTTGCTGTTGATTTTATGGCGTATCGAATGATTTGCCTGAAGTAATGGGCGCAAAAAAGCCCGCCTGTATCGGTCATAGCGGGCTGTCTCTCGGTCATTGGTCAATATCGGGCGGGGCTTCTCCCATTAAAACATAGAATCGTGCTGACGCGCCGTTGTATTTGCGCTGGTGTTGCCATCTGCCGTTGTTTGGTTTTTTCAGCCATTGTTCGGCGTGTAACACTTCGCAAACTTTCAGCTTGTCGAAGTTTTGGCAGATTTCCTCTTCAAATACAACAGGGACTAACCAATATTCAGTGATATGCCCTTCCTGTTTCCGATAGCCTGCGTGATTTTGGTTTACGGTTTGGCTGCTCCAGTCTGAAAAGCGCATGGACAGGGCGTAAACGTCCATAAATGCGGCTGCCTGCTCGATGATTCTGCGGTCTTCGTGTTTCCCCGCCCCGTTGGTTTCCAGCCATTCATCAAAGCATTGTTTCACGCCTGCCATGCCTACGCCTGCGGCTAAACCGGTAACGGGGGCGGCAAGCTCCAAAGCGGCGGCGGCAAGGGCAAAGCGTTTCGCCACTCTTCGCGCCTGTCCTGACAATTCGGGGACGGTCTCCATAAATGCGGTCATGCGCTCGTTTGCCTGCCGTTTGGCTTGTTCTAGGTCGTCTGAAAGCCGTCGGATGAAAGCCCTGCCTGCTGCCCCGTGATATTGTTCGGCGGATTGGGCGATATGTTCGCTCAATAATGCGCCGCTCTCGAAGCCGTGCAAGGTGTCGTAAATACCGTATCGGGCGGCGGCTCTGATACTGGGCAGACGGGCGGCTTGCCCGGCGTTCCAATCGCCTTTGTGGTGTTTCAGGATGGAATCGGGGGTCTTTTCGCCTGTCGAGAACATCATCACTTTCCAGCGGCTCAAGGCGCGGTTGCCGCCCTGTTTTGCGCCCTGTACTTTGTTGATTCCGTTCATGACGCTATAAACGGTGTCGCCGATGACGTGGGGGCTTGCCTGCCCGATTTCGTCCAATACCAGCAAGCCGTCATTGCGGGCGGCGGCGGTATTGGAAAAGCCTATTTTCGTGCCGCTCCAAGACAACAGGCTGCCCGATGGTCTGCCCCATACGCTTAAGGCTGCTTTTGCGGCGGTGGTCTTGCCGTCGGATGAATCGCCCGTCAGATGGAAGCCGCCTGATTCTTCGCTCAACAGGGACAGCAAGGGGGCGGCAAAGGACGCGCCCAATGCCAAGCAAAGGCGGCTGTTTCCCGCTGCGTATCGGGCGATATTTTGCTGCCAGTCGGTAAGCTCTCCGTTTGGTCGGTATGCCGCCGCTTGGCTGGTGTCGCCGTTGTAGATGACGGCGGGGGTTTTGCCGTCTGCCGTGATGGTTTCGCCGCTGGGCATGATGTAGGTGTCGCCGTGCCAGCCCGCGCGGTCGGTAATGGTAAAGGCGGTACGGCTGCCCTGTGTCTGCAAATAATCTGCCAGTCTTTCCCTTTTTGCCCGCCCGCTCATGACGGTTAAGCCGTAACCCTGCAAACGCTGCCAGCCCTGAACCGTGCCGATTTCCGCTTGCGGGATGGCGGCGGTCTTGGTTTGGCGTGTGATTTTGTCTTGCCATTTGATAATCCGGTAATACGCGCCGTCGTTGTCTTGCCCCGTGCCGATGATGTCGATAGGGTCGGAAAGCAATAGCGGCTCTGCTTCAACGGCTTCACCGTCTTTGCCTGTCCTGACGTTTATCCACCATACGCCCCGATGGTCGGTATCGAAGCGGGGGCGCGGGCGGTATGGTTCGATGTCGTCGATGTTGTAGTCTTCAATGGTTTTAGCGTCTATAATTACGTTTGTTTTCATGGTGTAACGTCTCCGTTTTGTTGGATAGGGTCGTCTGATTGGGCTTCAGACGACCTTTTTTCTTTCAGTTCGTCCAATGCGTCATAGCCCAGTGTGTCGCTCTGCCATATGCGCGCCTTGATTCCCTGCTTGATGGCTCGGACTGCCAAATCATGCGCGGCTTTGAAACCTACGGGGCGCGGGGTGTCGTTATCGGCAATAATCACAATCTCTTTTAGGTCGTCTGAAAGACGGTATTTCGCCATGCTGTTTGCGCTCAAGACGGCGCATAAGCCCCAGTCATGGGTATGGAACAGTTCGCGGGCGGCAAGGGCGGTTTCTATGCCCTCTGCGATGACAAGCCGTCCGTTTTCAGGGATGGGGAACAAGTGAACCGCCATGCCTGAAATGCTGCCCTGTTTGCGGCTCTGCATTTTCTTGGCGGGCAAGGCTTCGCCCGTTTCAGGATGTTTGATTGCCAGTTTTCGATAATGCGGGGCGTGTAGCCCGTCTTCTCCGTATGGCTTGTCATGGGTCGTCTGAAAATAGGTCATGTGCAAGCCTTGAAGCTCGCCGCCTGTATCGCGGATGGCGCAAACCATACAGGGGAAACGACCGATAAAAAGCGGCTTGTCCTCCCCCGTCGTCCAATAATCCGCCTCTCTCAAAAAACGGATGTTTTCAGGTAATTGCGCCATGTCCAAACCGCGTGATTTCAAATACTGCACGGCGGGGGAATCGGCGGTTATCGGCTCTGCCCCGTTCCACAATGCGGCAAGTTTGCCGATGTGGTCTTTTTCGTGGCATGGCTGCGTCTGTGGGCGCGTGGGCGGTATCAGCAAGGGGTTTGCCCCGCTCATGTTCAAAACGCCCGCTACGGCGCGTAATGCTTCGTCAAAACCGCAATTCAGATAATGCATTACCAAGCCGAAACCGTCGCCCGCGCCATTGTTGTAATGGCTGCAAATGAATGTGCCGTTGCCGTCCTTGTCGTCGTATCTGAAGCGGTCTTTACCCCCACACGCGGGGCAGGGTTGATGCTTGTTTTTCAGGTATCGCGGGTCTATGCCGATGGCGGCGTGAATTTCCTGCCAGCGGTATTGCGCGGCGGCTTTGATGTCTTGATAGGTCGGTTTCATTGTTCTGTCCCCTCTGTTACAGGTTCTAAAACCACCCCCGCCATCGGGTCGGTCTCCCATATGGTCGGCGTTGTCTGTATTGCCTGCTCCGTTTCTGCATGGGCGGGCTGGTTACAGGCTCGGATTGCCAAAGCCATCAACAACACCCAAAACACCAGCAAAGCGCGGTTGAAATAGCGGCGGAAACGGTCGTTTTTGTCAGTCGGTTTCATGATTTCATGTCCTCCATGCCCCAGCGCACCAAAAATATCAAATATCGAAAAATCAAATACTTATGAAAACAATAGGGCGAAGTTTGCCCTATGCCGTCCAAAACGGGCGGCATAAAGGCGGGTGTTTTTCAGGGATTTAGCGGATTTGTTCGGCTGTCGTTACGCTGAAAGCAGCCCATGCTTTTAGGTCGTCTGAAAGCGAAGCAATAAACGACTGACAGGCGGCAACGGCGGCGGCGTGTGATGGATAGATGCCCAAACTGCGGGCGGTGCATGAATGAACGTCAATATCGGCTAAATACGCGGTCGGTTCGTGGACGACGGCGCAAAAGCCTTGTTCTGATGGGGATTGAACGTCTTGGATTTGGGGGAAAATTGAGGATTGCATGATTGTTACTTTCTTTAGAGAATTGAGAAATGCCCGAATAAGGGGGCGGTGCTCTCTCTGGTGTAACTTACCAGCCTGCGCCTTACGGTTGGCAGACACCGCCATAACTCGTGATAGGTCGTCTGAAATGTTAACGTTTAATAACATCGCAAACGCCTGTAAAAGAATTTTGGCGATAAAAAATCAGCGTTTACCCTGCTGATTCGGGGTTACATTGTAGAGAGAACCTAGATTCTGATTCTCAAGGTTCGATTTGTCAAATGATTTTTACGGGGTTGGGCGGGTTAACATTAGATTCCGTCCAGTGCTGTAATAAGTAATACGGCATAGTAAACCTTGTCAGGGTCTTTACCCGTAACGGCGATTAAGTCTGCAAGCGTTACCGCCTCCCATTTGCCCCCATGTGTCTTAAGGGCTAAATCTAAAATTGCCTTTTTCTCTTCTTCTGTGAGTGAATCGACAATGGATTCAATACGGCTTTGCGGCTTTTCCTGTATTTCCGCCTCTGCCTTGATTTCCGCCTTATCCACCAATAAGCCAAGCATTTTCGCCTTGCCCATCGTGGCTGATACCGCCGCGCTGCTCTGTGGGGTAGGGGCTGCCAGTGCCGCCGCCCGCGCCTGCTCCAATTCGTGCAACAGGTCGCCCACCGTTACCGCGTGCCGTTGCCGCGCTTCTTCCTTTAAGCCGTCCACCATCGCGGTAATATCGGGGTTTTGAAGCAGCTTATAGGCTTCATTCGTTACCGTTTCGGGCTTCATGTTGTCGGTGTTGTAAATTTGCCGATATGCTTCGCTCGCGTTGCCCGTTTCCACATACAGACGGGCAAACTGTTCTTGTTTCGGGGTCATGTCCTTAATCCTTTTAGAACGCCGCCCAATAGCCATTTTTCAGCCTTTGGGCGGCTGTTTGAGTGTTGCTATTTCAAATTGTCCAAAGCCGCTTCTTTTTCTTTCTCCATGTCTTCCAAGATGTCGAAAATAGCGTTTTCTTCCCCGCCTGTGCCGTCCATCATGTTGAAGAAGCCAGGCAAACGTAAATCAATGATTCGATTTGGCAGGGATTGCCCATAGGACGGGCAATCAGCCCGCAAACCGTTTTCTTGTAGCTTCGTTTTCATCTCAACGGCGGCTTTACCGATTCCCACCAATTTCGCGGCGGCATTGGCATAGGCGCGCGCGGCTTCCAAATATTCGGGCAAGTGGGTTTCTTCTATGTCGATGATAAACATCTCATAACGGGAAACGGACAATAAATTGCGAAGCTCTGAAATGCGGTTCAGATGTTGGAGGCGTTCATTAAAAAGGCTTTCCAACAGTTCTTTTTGCGCTTCCAGCATATCGGCGGCGCGGTCTGCTTCTTCGCGTTTGGCGGCAATCTCTGAATCAAGCCCTTTGGCTTCTTCGCTGTTTGTGGGTTTGCCCATTTTCAACAAATTGGCAAATATGCCTTTGCGTCTGTTTCGCAGCCCTGCAAATTCATTGATTACCGCCTGTGCTTCTGTAACACCAGCTTCTGCCGCTTCAATTTGGGCGGTCAGTTCGCTGCATTTGTCCTCTTCTTCTTTCAGTAACTTTTGACGGGTCGCAAAAGTTGTCTTTGTATATTCGATATTCATAGTTAAAGCTCCTGATTTAATTGATCAATACGAACCGACCGCGTTTCACGGTTTCGCCAAATTGGTTTGTTACTTCTTCCATCACGGTAACGATGTCATGCCCCGCCCTGCGAAGCTCCATGATGCGCGTGTTGTAGCCCAATATCCCCATTTGGGTAAGCTCCCATGATGTAACGCTGCCCTGTTTCAATCGGGATAAAACACGCTCTCGTTGACTTGGCGTTTTTGCCTTGCCGTTGGTAGAATAGCTGCTCATGCTTAATAATCCTTTCCGCCGTCTGAATGTCCGTTCAGGCGGCATTTGTTTGCGCCTGATAAATCAATTTGCCTGCTCTTCGCGTTTGGCTGCCAGTTTGCCGATATAGTCGTCAATCTCGCTTGCAAGCCAGCCGGTCGCATTGGCGGAAATTTTGAACGGTTTGGGAAAATCAGGGCGGTAATGGCGGCTCTTAGGGTTTGCCCAATTCCAAATAGTCGCCCGTGAAACACCTAATGCGCGGGCGGTATCGTCTGCTCTCAATACTGTGTTATTCATATCCTCTTGCCTTTCTTGAATGGGATTAGATGTTAGATGACAGGCAAAAATATAGCCGCCCATGTGGGCGGCTGTTAAGGAAGCAGCATGTTACTTCCCTAAAATCAGTTTGTTGATTTCATATTTTTCTGAAACTGTTTTATCCAGTATTTAACTGTTTTTTCCGATGGAATGTCAGGGGCTGGTATTTCATCGTTATTAATTTTTTCGAAAATTAAACGGATTAATTTGGCTTTCCCCCCTTTTTCATTCAGCATTTCCTTTCTTTCTTCCAATAACTGATTTACGGCAGCTATCGTTCCCGCTTTTTCATAGGGGCTTTGCCTAGCTTTGCCTGCTTTTCGGGCATTTTCTGTTATTGCCTCTATGCTGATTTGGTCTTTTCTCAACTCCAAAGACATAAACTCTATGGATGTTGTAATTAAGTTTGCTATTGTCCTAAATTGATTAAAGTTTTCTTGCGATGGCTTGTCTTTGAAGTTTGAAACATACTCATAAATAGCCTTAGCCGTGATGAAATACTGCATTTCTAGGCGTATCTCCAGACTTTGCCCAAAGTGCAATTCTTCTATCACGGGATAAAAATACTCTGAATAATCGATAGGGTCTCCGTTCTTTTCCTGATACTTCTCTAACGCGTCATTAACCTGCTCCTCAACTAAAGAAACCTTGTAAGTTTCCTTATGACCCCATAGCGTCATGCCATGCTCAAATTTTTCAAGGTTTTTAAATGCTCTAGTCAACACCCTTTGGGCTTGCCAACTAAGAACTCCTAGCGCGTCCTCAAATTCAGGGCTATTAGTAATATTGAATATGGCTGCATATTTTGGGCTATATGCTGCAATATTTCTTGGATATGCGACATGTGGAAGCATTTGACACCTCTAAACTAATAAAAACACCACAAAAAATCGAAGTAGATATTTTCAGACGACCCCTAATCAGTCTTGCCATCTTGAATCATTTGCAATGCTTGGTTATACCGTTCCCGTAAAAAGTCGCTATACCATTGCATAAACTCTTTGCGCTCATTCAGATAATCGGCGCGGTTATAGGCGGCGCGGATTTTGTTGTTTTCAATGTGGGCAAGCTGTCGCTCTATCGCGTCAGGGTTGAAGCCTTGTTCATTCAAAACGCTGCTGGCAAGGGAACGGAAACCGTGCGGGGTTACTCTGCCTTTGTAGCCCATGCGCTCAATGATACGACCTATTGTTGCGTCGCTGATAAAACCGTCCGTCTTGGTACGGCTCGGAAACAGAAACGGGGTATTGCCCGTGATTTCTTTCAGTTCTGCCAAAAGTTCAAGCGTCCAATCAGCCAGCGGCACAGCATGGGGCGGTTTAGGCGCGGTCTTTTCGTGCTTCATGCGCTGGGCGGGAACTGTCCATATTGCCGCGTCAAAGTCTATTTCATTCCATTGCCCGCCCCTTAGTTCCGTGCTTCGTAAAAAGGTCAGCATATTCAAAATCAGGGCTATTCTGTTTTGTGGCTCAATTTCTGCCAGTATCAGGCGGCGGAAAAACTCGGTCAGTTCTTCGCGGGGCAGGGCGGGGCGATGGTCGGTCTGCTTGGCGGGGATGTACTTCCGCAATGAATAAGCGGGGTTTGTTTCCACAATTTCAAGCATGACAGCATAGTCAAATATTGCCCCTGTCCATTCCCTGATTTTTTCAGCAGTATTGTTCACACCCCGTGCCATCACGCCGTCAAGAACCACTTTAATATCGCTTACCCTGATTTCCTGTATCGACATTGCGCCAATAACGGGGAAAACGTCGGTTTCAAAATATCTCAACACGCGCGCGGCGTGGTTTTCTTTCCAGCGGATTAGGTTGTCAGAATGCCAGCGGCGGGCGATGGCTTCAAAGGTATTTAGGGCGGCGGCTTGCCGTTCGCGTTTTTCCTGTTGCTTGGCTTCGCTGGGGTCTTGCCCCGATACAAGCAAGCGGCGGGCATTTTCGGCGGCTTGGCGGGCTTCTGCTAGTGATACAGTCGGATATTTTCCGATAGTCAGTGTTTTCTCTTTGCCGTCTATACGGTATTTCAAACGGAAAACTTTCCCGCCTGCTGGGGTAACTTCAAGATACAATCCGCCGCCGTCGAACAGCTTGGTCTTTTTCCCTGTTTCGGCGGGCTTGGCATTTTTGATTTGTCGGTCATTCAGCGGCATGGTGGGGGTATGTTTTAGGGGGTATTTTCAGATACCCCGAATCATACCCCCTGATTTTGGTTGATTCAATTAGATTAAATTAGACGGCGTTATGCAGCCAAAAAGAAAACAACGGGATATAAAGAAGCCTGAAACCCTTGCATTTACAAGGATTGGTTAATGGCATTAGACGGGATTAAACGAAAAAAAACGCTTAGAATTTCTAAGCGTTTTTGTATGTTGGTGCGGACGGAGAGACTCGAACTCTCACACCTCTCGGCGCCAGAACCTAAATCTGGTGCGTCTGCCAATTTCGCCACGTCCGCGTGATGAAACTGGGGATTATACACAAAGTATCCTACTCTGCAAACAACCTTTGGCTTGAAATTGCTTTATTCCGACCGATATAATGGCAGGTCGGTTATCTGCCGGAACACACTAATATCAAAGAGGAACATCATGCCTGTTTTACTGATTCAGGATTTTTTACAAACACAGGGTTTGAAGCTGTCTTCAGACGACCTCCGTGTTGCTTATCTGACCGCGAAGACGGTGATGGATATAGGCAATGCTTCGATTGACCGCTCGGTTTTGTGGCGTGAAGAAGACGGCTGGAAGCTGGCGGACCATATTGAAAAAACGCCAAAAAATGAAGTTTTGCTCAAACAGGTTTTCATGGCTCTGGATTCGGTATTCAGTCGCGCAAAAGCCGTCAAAAGTGCGGCGGTTTACATCCACCTTCCGGGCGAACCGCATGCAAGGCTGGTTCGTATCGCGGCGCAAGGCGAGCCTTTGGAGAACCTGTTGGCGGTTCATGAAGAAAACGGTACGGTTTACCTTGCCTGCCGTACGGCGCAAAGCGGTTGGATGAATATTGCCAACGATATTGCCTATTGGCTTTCGCTTGATGAAATCCAAGGCAGCAGGAACGAGAGGAGCGGAAGCCAGTTGTCCATTCCTGTGGCTACTCAAAACGGTACGGTTTTAGGCGTGGTCCACGTTGAATTTGCTGGTAAAGATCAAGCCGATGAAGCAGCCCAAACGGATTGGTCGGCGCTGGCGTTGGCACTTGCCGAGCCGCTGAAAGCATTGGTAGGCATCGAAGACAAGGAAGAAGAACATGAATAATAGCTTGAAATTCGTCGCCTCCTGCCGTCTGCCGACCGAATGGGGCGACTTCACTATGCACGGTTTTGAAGAACCGAACGGACAAGAACACATCGCTTTGACGATGGGCGATTTTTCAGACGATCTCCCCGTTCTGACCCGCATCCACTCCGAATGTTTGACCGGCGATGCCCTGTTTTCCAAAAAATGCGACTGCGGTCCGCAGCTTGAAGCGGCGATGAAAGCGGTTCAGCAAGAAGGGCGCGGTGTCATCGTTTATTTGCGTCAAGAAGGGCGCGGTATCGGTTTAATCAACAAAATCCGTGCCTACCGGCTTCAAGACGAAGGGATGGATACGGTCGAAGCCAACCTCGCACTCGGACTCCCCGTTGATGCACGCGACTTTACGCTTGCCAAGCAAATCTACGACCATCTGAATATCCGTGCCGTCAAGCTGCTGACTAATAATCCTGAAAAGATTCAGACTTTGAAAGGTGCAGGTATCAATGTTGTCGAACGTATTCCGCTCCATGTCGGCGAGAATGCGGAAAACGAACGATATCTGCACACCAAAGCCGATAAATTGGGGCATATGATTTTTGATTGAGATAATACTAAACTTATTTATTATTTATATTCAAATAAATATATTTATCTTGAAACAAACGGCTTGCCCTGATAGAGGTTTTTTGGTTTAATCCCGAGTTCTCGGGTGATTAGCTCAGTTGGTAGAGCGTCTGCCTTACAAGCAGAATGTCGGCGGTTCGACTCCGTCATCACCCACCAGTTTTCCTTTCATTGTTGCAAAACAATGATGCGCGGTGGTAGCTCAGTTGGTTAGAGTACCGGCCTGTCACGCCGGGGGTCGCGGGTTCGAGCCCCGTCCGCCGCGCCAAATTTAAAAAGCACCGATTTATCGGTGCTTTTATTTTTGGTCGATGCATTTTATATTTTGGATACTCAATTTAAAAAGGTCGTCTGAAAACAGGTTAAGCGTTTGAATAAAATGCGCTACGTTTGTTTTCAGACGACCTTAATCTCAAAAAGCTTTATTTATGACCATATTCAGCAATATATTGGGCAATTGCAGCTTCAGGGTTAGCAGCGTTAATAAGTTGAGGTACTTCTACATAACCGCGTTTAACCAGATTTTTTTCACGCAAAGCATTACCTTGCATTCCGAATACTATATAAACGCCTAAACTAAGAAGGCCGACTATGCCACCCAACATCTCATTCTGACCAGCTAATACATTTAACACAACAAAGGTGACAAATATTCCAATCCCCAAACCCCACATTTTTTTCACACAAGCCCAAATAGCCCCAAAGAAAAATGCGGGCCAAGACCAGCCTTGTTTGACTGCCTCGTACTGGTTCATAGGATTTTTAAAAATCTTGTAAAGCTTCATAAAACACCTTTCTTTATATGCCTTAAAAAGTTAACGTCATGATTCTATCAAAATATATTAAAAAGTTGAATCATTATAAGATTAACGGTCGTCTGAAGACTCAATCCGGTTTTCAGACGACCTTTCATTTATTTACACAATCCCTACCTTATCATTCAGCCCAGTTTTTCTTCTTACTGGTCTTACCTATGCCCGGATTGAAACTGTTGGTCGGGTCAAGTTTGCGGTAGAACTGTTTGAGCGCGGGTTTCGCTTCGTATAAATGACCGACGTTGTGCTCGGCGGGATATTGCGCGCCGCGTTGGTCTAAGAGATGGAGCATTTCGTGTTCCAATGCCATGCAGTCGTTGCCTTTTTTGATGATGTAATCCTGATGGAAAACGTGGCACATGAAATGTCCGTAGTAGAGCTTGTGGATGATTTTATTGTCGATTTCCGACGGCAGTTTTTCAAACCAATCACGGTCGTCGCGACGCAGGGCGATGTCCAGCGCGACCAAATCTTCCACTTCGTCGTCATGCACGGCGCGGTAGCGGATGGCGGCGGAGGCGACGGCAAAACGGTGCAGCATGGCGGCTTGGGTTTCTTCGGCGTTGCATTCGAAAAACGTGCCGCCGTGGTGTGCAAAATACTCTTTCAAAAACGCGCGCGCTTCATCGACGCCTTTTCCGCCCATTTTCAGAATCAGGTGGTGTTCGTATTTGTCGCGGTAATCGCGCATGGATTTGGGCAGGTGGTCGGGCAGGTATTTGCTGACGAACTGCATGACTTTGTCGGAAAAATGTTTGGGCAGAAAGCTGACTTTTTTGCCGAATCGGTCAACTTTGGCTTTGAAATCAAATAATTTCGGCAGTTGGTGCGTACCGAATTTTTTGATGACGTAGAACGTGTCTTTGCCGTACACGTCGGCAATATCGAAAGCATCGCGATGGATATACTCACCGGAAACGGGCAGGCTTTCAAATTCGCCCAAGGCGGCGCGGCGGATGTCGGTCAGTTCATTAATATCGTTGGTGCCGATGTAGAACACGGCGGTTTGTTTCTCTTGCGGGAAGGTGTCCAAACGGACGGCAAAAACCATCAGTTTGCCCGCGCAGCCGGACGCCTCGTAATGGCGCGCCGGGTCGGCGTTAAAACGCGCGGCGGTCGGCTCGTCCACTTGGCGCACATGGTCGCAATAGGCGTGGTCGTGTCCTTTGCCTGCATCTTGCGTGATGTCTTTTCTTTGATAGTGATGGCCTTGAAGATTAGTCAGGATTTCTTCGGGCGTGTCGCCCAAATCTATGCCCAAATGGTTGACCAGTTCCAGTTTGCCCTCTTCGTTGATTTGGGCAAACAGCGCCATTTCCGTGTAGGCCGGGCCGCGCTGCACCAATGCGCCGCCGGAATTGTTGCACACGCCGCCCAAGACGGATGCGCCGATGCAGGATGAACCGATGACCGAATGCGGTTCGCGCCCCAAAGGTTTCAGCAGCAATTCGAGCTGGTTCAGGGTAGAGCCGGGCAGGCAGACGACTTGTTCGTTGTTGTTGATGGTTTGGATGATGTTCATCCGCATGGTGTTCACAATCACGATGTCGCGGTCGTAATCGTTGCCGTCAGGGGTTGAGCCGCCTGTCAAACCGGTATTCGCCGCCTGCGTAATCACAATCACGTCCGCTTCGACGCAGGCCTGCAAAATTTTCCACATTTCCAAAATGGTTCCGGGGCGTACCACCGCCAACGCCCTACCCTCACCGAAACGGTAGCCTTGGCGGTATTGTTCGGTTTTCGCGGGGTCGGTGATGATGTATTTTTCGCCGACGGTTTGGGTCAGGCTGCTGATTAATTGCGAGGCGTTCATGATGCGCTCCTTAGGGCTGGTTTTATTGGATTAAAATAGTGATTGTAGTAACGCGACACGGCAAAGTAAAGGTCGTCTGAATACGGTCCGGCAAGGAATACTGTAAACCATCCACACCATCCGTCCACACGCCCTACCCCTGAATTGCCCATTTTCCCCGCTATACACAATTTCTTTGCCGAACGGTGTGAACAGCCTGTGAATAAGTTCTATTACCTTTTGATAATCAAACAAAAAAATAAAATGCTTAAAAAATAGGCAGTTTGTCGGTTTAGTCACATACCGTGTTTGCCTTTGTGTGTGCAGTCTGTGGAAAAGTCAGCTAACTTATTCTATTCTCAACCAAAATATTCAATGATTAAAAATTAGGCAATACGGCGTATAATCCGATTGATCAAACACACCCACTCAAAAATCCCGATTTTCAAAAAAAGGACAAGGAATGCACACCCTTTCGGAACAAATCCGCTTAAATGAGGCGCGCAAAAAGTTGGCAAAAAGCAGGCGTTGGGCGACGGGCTTGCTGCTTGCGGCGTGCGGGCTGTTTGCAGCCTCCGCCGTTTATGTGCGCCAATATCCTTGGTTGGGATTTGTCAAAGCATTTGCCGAAGCGGCGATGGTGGGTGCGCTGGCGGACTGGTTTGCCGTAACCGCGCTTTTCAGACGACCCCTCGGCCTGCCGATTCCCCATACCGCGATTTTGCCGCGTAATCAGGCACGCATCGGCGATGAATTGGGACGGTTTATCGAACACAATTTTTTGCAGGGCAAACCCATCGCCATGCGCATTTACCAAGCGCAGCCCAGCAATAAATTATTGAAATGGCTGGACGGCGAAGACGTAAAATCGCATTGGCTGCCCTGGCTTTCCAAGCAGATTCCGACGCTGCTTGCCATCGCCAAACCGGAACAGACGGCGCGTTTTACGGCGATGCTGTTGGAAGAACGTTACAGCGGCGAACAAATCGGCAACACGCTTGCCGACGGTTTGCGGCTGTTGAAAGCACAAGGGATGCACGAAAAAGCGTTTGAAAGCCTGCTCCGTCAGATTCGGCGTTGGCTGAAAACGCCGGAAACCCGCGAAATGTTGGAGCAGAACCTGCGCGAATGGGCGGCGAAAATCGAAGGCGGCAATCCCGGAACTTGGGACAGGCTTAAAGCGGCGGTGAAATCGACCTTGGTGGAGAAAGTCGATGACTGGGCGGCAGAAAAAGCGTTGGCATGGATAGACGGCTATTTGGCAACAGCGGACAAGCAGGACAATGCGCTGCGCCGACAATTCTTGGTGCAATACGACGAACTGACCGAACGCCTGACCACCTCGCGCCTGTGGCACCGCCGCCTGGACAAATTCAAAACTGAGCTTGCGCAATCGCCCGCCCTGCAACGTCAAATCATGACCTTATGGCGCGGCATTCTGGACTGGGCGCGGGAAGATGTGGAAAAACAAGACTCTTTGTGCCAAGCGCAACTGGAAAAGCTGCTGAACCATATGCGTTCGCAAGCCCAGGCATACCCGCAATTTATGCGGCGGGCGGATGTGCGGATTTCGCTTTTGGTTCGGGATTTTGTGATGCGTTATAAAGATAAGGCCGCTTTGTTCGTCGCGGACAAAGTCAAAGGCTGGGACAGCCGCCTGATGGTGGAAAAACTGGAATTGAGCGTGGGCAAGGATTTGCAATATATCCGTATCAACGGCACGCTCGTCGGCGGACTGGTCGGACTGGTGATTTATACGGTATCGTTGTGGCTGGCGGGATAGTATGCAAAGAGGTCGTCTGAAAAGCCCAACGGCGCAAAAAGCAATCGGCATTTTATCCCTACTTTGTCCGTTTATATCGATTGAAGCCGCTGTTTTCAGACGACCCCTTGCCTTTTCCGACTGTAAAATATCAATAACGCCATTTGCCTAATTTGATAAAATTACGGACCGATTTTTTGTGCCTGCCTGCTAAGGATGGTCTATAAAACAGGTCGTCTGAAAGTTTCCCGGCCGCTTTTGACGGCTTGAATGTGAATTTCGCAGGCGGATCTGGACGGCAGCTTCAAGCCCGTTACGCCGTTCAGACGACCCCTATTTAAGATTGATATGTATAAGTTCCTTCCTATTGTCCACGTTTTGTCCAGACTGGGGCTGCTGTTTTCAATGGTGCTCGCAGTACCGACGCTGATGTCGTATTTTTTTCTGGACAACGCGTTTCCTGCGTTTGCCTACACGGCTTTGGCAACGACGCTGACTTCTTGCGCAGTTTGGTTGATGACCTTCCATTTCCGCCGCGAGCTGCGCCCGCGCGACGGGTTTACGTTGGTTTTGATGTTGTGGCTGGCGTTTGCGCTGGTGGCGGCGATGCCGATTTATATTCACATCCCGGGCATCAGTTTTACCGATGCGTTTTTTGAGGCGATGTCCGGACTGACGACGACGGGCGCGACGGTCATGACGAGCTTGGACACGCTGGCTCCGTCGGTGAATTTTTGGCGGCATATGCTCAACTGGCTGGGCGGCATGGGTATCATCGTGCTGGCGGTCGCGATTCTGCCGATGCTGGGCGTGGGCGGAACGCAGCTCTTCAAGGCTGAAATTCCGGGGATGGACAAGGAAAGCAAAATGGCGCCGCGCATTTCGCAGGTGGCAAAGAAACTTTGGTTCTTCTACACGATGACGACGGCGGCGGCTTTTCTGACGCTGCATTTTGCGGGGATGAGCTGGTTTGACGCGCTTTGTCACGCGATGTCGGCGGTGTCGCTGGGCGGTTTTTCGACACACGATGCCAGCATCGCTTATTTTGATTCGCTGACCGTCGAATGGGCGATCATGTTTTTCACGCTTTGGGGCGGTGTGAATTTCGCTACGCATTTCACGGCGCTGACACGGCGTTCGCTCAAATCTTATTGGCAGGACGAGGAATGCCGCGTACTGCTGGTGCTGCTGGCGGGCAGTATTTTGATGTCGGCGGTGTATCTGTGGCAGAAGGATTTTTATGCAACCTTTGGGGATTCGCTGCGTTTTGTCAGCTTCAACTTTGTCTCCATCGGGCTGGCAAGCGGTTTTTCCAACACGGATTTCGCGCAATGGCCGCTGATCGTGTCGCTGTGGATGTTTTTCCTGTCCAACCTGTTGGCAAGCTCCGGCTCTATGGGCGGCGGCATTAAAAACGTGCGGGCGTTGGTCTTGTTCAAATTCAGCCTGCGCGAGATGATGATTCTGCTACACCCGAAAGCGGTGCGCACGGTCAAGGTCAACGGACGCATGATTCCCGACCGCATGGCGCTGACGGTGATGGCGTTTATTTCGATTTATTTCATGACGACGATTGTGTTCAGCTTTTTGCTGATGGCAAGCGGGATGGAATTTATCTCCGCCTTCACCGCCGTCATCGCGTGTATTACCAATGCAGGTCCGGGCTTGGGCGAGGTCGGACCGGCGGGCAGCTATGCGGTATTGAGCGATGTGCAGAAATGGCTGTGTTCTGCCGTGATGCTGCTGGGCCGCTTGGAAATTTTTACGGTGTTGATTTTGCTGACGCCGGCTTATTGGAAAAAATAAAGACGGGTCGTCTGAAAACGGATTTCGGGTTTTCAGACGACCTTTTTGTTATCAGGTTTGCCATGCGTGCAAAGCGGCAAGCCTTGAAAAGGAGCGGCTCTGCGTTAAACTGCAAGAGCAAAACAAGCAACGCAAAGGAAATACGATGGATATCCTTACCCGCCTTCAAAACTTGCCGCCGAGCAAGTTTCATTACAGACTTTTGGTGCTGGTCGGTATCGGCTGGCTGTTTGACGCGATGGATACTGGGCTGGTGTCGTTCATCCTGCCAGAGCTGGGCAAAGACTGGTCGCTTGCGCCTGCGCAATTGGGCTGGATTGTCAGCATCTCCTTTGTCGGCATGGCATTGGGCGCGGTCATCAGCGGCTGGTTTGCCGACCGCTTCGGCAGGAAAACCGTTTTTGCCGGGACGATGGCAGTGTACAGCGTAGCAACGGGTTTGTGCGCGTTTGCACCCAACCTGTCCGCGCTTTTATTTTTCCGCTTCTTTGTCGGCGTAGGGCTGGGCGGGCAGCTTCCCGTTGCGGTGTCCTTGGTCAGCGAATACGCGCCGCCGAAAGTACGCGGACGCTTTATCGTGTTGCTGGAAAGTTTTTGGGGGCTGGGCTGGCTTGCCGCAGCACTCGCTTCCTATTTCTTTATTCCCAAATTCGGCTGGCACAGCGCATTTTTAATCGGCGCGCTGCCGATTGTGTATATCCCACTGGTGTTGAAATTCATACCCGAATCCGTACCCTACCTGCTCTCGCAAGGCAAAACGGACGAAGCGCACCGGCTGGTCAGCCGCTTGGAAGAAGAAGCGGGAATGACGCCCGCCGCAACGGCCATCGCACCGCCGCAAAAGGAAAAACAGCGCATCCGCTTCAAACAACTATGGCAACAGCCTTTCGCACGGCGCACGCTAATGCTGTGGCTGGTCTGGTTCGGCATCGTCTTTTCCTATTACGGCATTTTTACTTGGCTGCCGAAACTCCTGGTCGAACAAGGCAATACGGTGGTCAAAACCTTTGAATATGTGCTGGTGATGATAGTCGCGCAACTGCCCGGCTACATCGCGGCGGCGGCATTGGTGGAAAAAATCGGGCGCAAAGCGACTTTGGCGGGTTTTCTCGCCGCCTGCGCCGTCTGCGCGTGGTTTTTCGGACAAAGCAGCAGCGCCACCGAAGTGATGGCATGGGGCAGCCTAATGTCGTTCTTCAACCTCGGCGCATGGGGCGTTTTATACACCTACACGCCCGAACTCTACCCCCTCCGCTTCCGTGCCTTCGCCTCCGGCTGGGCGGGCGCAATCGGGCGCATCGGCGGCATCCTCGCGCCTATGGTGGTCGCCCAAATGGTCGGCGGCAGCGGCGGATTCGGCAATATATTCATGATGTTCGCCGGAGTGATGATGCTGATTGTATTGGTAATTTTGGCATTGGGCGAAGAAACGAAAGGCAGGACGCTGGAAGACATCAACGGATAAGCGCCGTTCTTCAAATCATCCCGCCAAATAAAAGGTCGTCTGAAAGTGTCACTTCACCAAAGTCAAACAACACTTTCAGACGACCTATTTCATTGAAATCCGGCTACGCGCCCTACTCCGCCCAAATTACCGTTTCCGACGCATCGCGGCGCGGTTTCGGAGAAATATCGCGCACACGGTAGCCGAAGGTTGCGGCGACGGACAAGCCGTAATGTTCAGGGTCGAGCAATCCGGCTTCGGCAAGGATTTTTTCCACTGCGGCATACTCCATGCCTTCAATGGCGCAAGAATCGATACCGAGCATCGCCGCGCCGGTGAGCATATTGCCCAGCGCGATGTAGGTTTGCTTGCTTGCCCAGTCAAACAGGGCACGTTCGTCGTCGGCGATGGGCATATCGTGGGTTTGGAAACGGCGGTAGCGTTCAAATGCGCCCGCCCGTTCTTCGGCAGTCAGACCGCGTCTGTCCATCAGTTCTTCAAAAGCGGGGCTGTCGTAGCGGGCGTGTTTTCGAGCCAACAGGAAAACGACGTGACTGGCATCCGAAATGGAAGCCTGCATCCCCCAGGCGAAGGGTTTGATTTTTTCACGCAATGCCGCGTTTTGCACGATCACAAACTGCCACGGCTCGCAGCCGACGGAGCTGGGCGAAAGGCGTCCGAAGTCAAGGATGGTGGCAAAATCTTCGGCACTGATTTTGCGCGCAGGGTCGTAGTAGCGGACGGAAACGCGGCGTTTGAAAATTTCGAGGGCTTGTTCGCGGGTCAGTATCATGATGATTCCTTTGATTGAGTATGGGAAGGGCTTCCTTTCGGACAATCAGAATGGTCAAACGTTCGCAAAGATTGCAACACCAGCGGCAGCGAAACCGTTTGACGGTTGTGTGCAGAAAGGTAGGCGGCGTTAATCAGCTCCAGCGATTTCAAGCCTTCTCGCCCATCGACAATAGGCTCGGCTTTGCCGCGCAATACATCGACAACATTTTGATAATACAGCGGATGCCCGAAACCGTACACCGACGTGGTTTCATAATTGGCGGTTTTGACCTGCTCGTCGTAATCGCGCTCGTCGGCAAAATTCCACTCCTGAATTTCGTTCACCGCCATGCCGCCGATGCGTACCGTGCCGGTTTCGCCCAAAATGGTAATCGAGCCTTCAAGGTTTTTCGGATAGGTGCACATGGTTACCGCCATCGAACCGAGCGTACCGTCGCGCCAACGGAGGTTCATCACGCCCGTGTCTTCGGCTTCAATTTTGCGGTGGGTCGCAATCATCGCCTGCACTTCCGCCACTGGGCCGATAAGCCATTCCATCAAATCGACGTAGTGGCTAGCCTGATTCATGAACGCGCCGCCATCCATCTTCCAAGTGCCGCGCCAACCGCCTCCTTGGTCGTAATACGACTGCGGGCGCGTCCAAAAAACATTCAAATGCACCATATAGATTTTGCCGAAGCGTTGTTCTGCGACCGCGCGTTTGAGTAGTTGCAGCGTGGCGTTGAGGCGGTTTTGTTTCACGACAAACAAGCGTTTGCCCGCTTTGTCGGCAGCTTGGACCATGCGCTCGCCGTCCGTAAAGCAGGTTGCCATCGGTTTTTCGGTGACGACGTGAAAACCCGCTTCCAACGCCTCAACCGCCTGATCGGGATGCAAACCGGACGGCGTGGTGATGACGATTACGTCGGCATCGGTTTCTGCCAGCATGTCGGTATAGCGGACATAGCCTTTCGCGCCGGTGCGCTTGGCCGCCGCTTCAAGCGTGGCAGGATCGATGTCGCACACGGCAACGAGTTCGCAATCTTCTTGCAATACCTCAAACGAGCCAAAATGGTTGTTGGAAATACGGCCGCAGCCGACTAAGGCGAATTTGATTTTGCGGTTTTGAATGGCTTCAGACATTTTCAGACGACGTATATAGTTATAAAAAACGGAAAAAGATTATAGATAAATCAGCCCTCAACCGATACCTAAAATCATGAAAAATTTGACGGGGCGGCAGGATATGGGTGTGCTTTCCGCCGTCGGTCCTTTCCTTTCAAACTCAGGCTGATATGAAGTTAATTTACAACAAATGCGTATCGTGGTTTATAATCCTATTCTTACGAAACAGGGGTGCTGCCTGATGTTCTGGCGGCTGAGAAATACCCTTTACACCCGATCGGGATAATACCTGCGTGGGGAGTTTTCACGGATTCTGTCTTTCAGACGACCTTTTTGATATTGAGGTCGTCTGAAAAAGCAAAACGCTCCTGTTTCTTCTTTTCAAACGAGAAAACAGGAGCATTTTTTATGACTACGCCAAAGAAAACCGCCAAAGCTTCCGGCAACGAAGCGCGCGAGCTTGCCGACTTGAGCGAAGACATCGGCATCCGCTTCAAATATCCGAACTCGGAGCGCGTGTATCTGCAAGGCAGCCGCGGCGACATCCGCGTGCCTTTGCGTGAAATCCGTCAAGACGACACCTACACGGCGCAAGGCACGGAAGCCAACCCGCCGATTCCCGTCTATGACACCAGCGGCGTGTACGGCGATCCGGCGGCGCACATCGACCTGAAACAAGGCCTGCCGCACGTCCGCACCGCATGGCTGGACGAACGCGGCGATACCGAAATCCTGCCCAAGCTCTCCAGCGAATACGGTATCGAACGCGCACACGACCCGCAAACCGCCCATCTGCGTTTCAATCAAATCACCCGCCCGCGCCGCGCGAAAAGCGGCAGCAACGTAACCCAGCTCCACTATGCGCGCCAAGGCATCATCACGCCCGAAATGGAGTTTGCCGCCATACGCGAACGTATGAAGCTGGACGAACTTTTCAGACGGCCCGAATACGCCAAGCTCTTGAAACAGCATGCAGGGCAAAATTTCGGCGCGAATATCCCGACCCACCCCGACCAAATCACGCCCGAATTCGTGCGCCAAGAAATTGCCGCCGGACGCGCGATTATCCCCGCCAACATCAACCACCCCGAACTCGAACCGATGATTATCGGCCGCAACTTCCGCGTCAAAATCAACGGCAACTTGGGCAACTCCGCCGTAACCTCCAGCCTGACCGAAGAAGTCGAAAAAATGGTGTGGTCGCTGCGTTGGGGCGCGGACACGATTATGGATTTATCCACCGGCGCGCATATCCACGAGACGCGCGAATGGATTATCCGCAACGCGCCCGTCCCCATCGGCACCGTGCCCATCTATCAGGCTTTGGAAAAAACCGGCGGCATTGCCGAAGATTTGACTTGGGATTTGTTCCGCGACACCTTAATCGAGCAGGCGGAACAAGGCGTGGACTATTTCACCATACACGCGGGCGTGTTGCTGCGTTATGTGCCGATGACCGCCAACCGCCTCACCGGCATCGTATCGCGCGGCGGCTCCATCATGGCAAAATGGTGTCTCGCCCACCATCAGGAAAACTTCCTCTACACGCATTTCGACGAAATCTGCGAAATCATGAAAGCCTACGACGTGTCGTTCAGCCTCGGCGACGGCCTGCGCCCCGGCTGCATTGCCGATGCCAACGACGAAGCGCAGTTCGCCGAATTGCACACCTTGGGCGAATTGACCGGCAAAGCGTGGAAACACGACGTACAAGTCATGATCGAAGGCCCCGGCCATGTGCCGTTGCAACGCGTCAAAGAAAACATGACCGAAGAGTTGCAACACTGCTTTGAAGCGCCTTTCTACACACTCGGCCCGCTTGTTACCGACATCGCCCCCGGCTACGACCACATCACCTCGGGCATAGGCGCGACCAATATCGGCTGGTACGGCACAGCCATGCTCTGCTACGTTACCCCGAAAGAGCATTTGGGCCTGCCCGACAAAGAAGACGTGCGCACCGGCATCATCACCTACAAACTCGCCGCCCACGCCGCCGACCTCGCCAAAGGCTGGCCGGGCGCACAGTTGCGCGACAACGCCCTGAGCAAGGCGCGTTTCGAGTTCCGCTGGCGCGACCAATTCCGCTTAAGCCTCGACCCCGAACGCGCCGAGAGCTTCCACGACGAAACCCTACCTGCCGAAGGCGCAAAAATCGCCCACTTCTGCTCAATGTGCGGCCCCAAATTCTGCTCGATGAAAATCACGCAGGAAGTGCGCGACTACGCCGATAAGCAAAAAGCCCAACGGCAGGGCATGGAGGAAAAAGCGGTCGAGTTTGTAAAGAAAGGGGCTGAGATTTACAGTTGATAAAAAGGTCGTCTGAAAAGTTTTCAGACGACCTTTTTCTATTTCCTGAACTCTTCCCTGACGATGTCCAGCCAAGCCCTGAGCGCGGGGGTGGGACGCTGGTGTTTTTTCCATGCCATCGTCAGTTGCCAGCGGATTTCGGGTTCGGTCAGCGGGACGGCGGCGAAGGTGTCGGGGTTGATTTTGCGGGCGTAATATTCGGGCAGAAGGGCGATACCCATATGGTGCGCCACCATGTCGGCGAGCAGGTCCCATTGTCCGGTGCGGCAGACGACGTTGGGAGTGAAGCCTTGGCTGCGACAGGCGGTTTGGATGGTTTCGTTGAGGGAAAATCCTGAGCCGAAGAGGATAAACGGTTCGTGTTGCAGGCTTTTGAGGCTGAGGGCGGCATGGCGGGCTTGGGCGCGCGGCATGAGGACGACGAGCGGGTAGTCGCAGAGGGTAATGCTGTCGAAGTCTTCGTGGACGGGGGCGAGCAGTTGTCCGGCGTCGAGTTCGTTGTTGCGTAGGGATTGTTCGATGGCGAGCGAACCTTGTTCGAGGAAGGTCAGTTCGATGCCGGGCCATTGGCGGCGGAAGCGGAACAGGGCGTTG
The DNA here is from genome assembly GCF_001815675.1 of Neisseria sp. HMSC065D04. Classification (NCBI taxonomy): domain Bacteria; kingdom Pseudomonadati; phylum Pseudomonadota; class Betaproteobacteria; order Neisseriales; family Neisseriaceae; genus Neisseria; species Neisseria sp. HMSC065D04. The sequence continues at coordinate 20,156 of NZ_KV821507.1, read as the reverse complement.
CTGAGCAGGTCGCTGCCAAGCAGTGCCAAACCCAGCCGCAGCGTGCCGCTTTTGATGTGGCGGTAGCCGTCGATGCGGGCGAGCAGCAAGTCGCGTTCGTGCAGGAGGTTCAGCGCGTGGCGGTACACTTCTTCGCCGATGGGTGTGGTGGCGACTTGGCGTTTTTTGCGGCCGTTTTCTTTAACCAACAATGACACGCCCAGTTCTTCTTCCAATGCCTGTATGGTTTTGCTGACGGTAGGCTGGGTCAGGTTGAGCGCGGATGCGGCGGCGGAAAAACTTTGCAGGCGCACGAGTTCGGCGAAACAGTGCAGGCTTTTGAAGTCCATTATTCCTCTTGGGCATGATTTTAGTTCGGATAATTCATATTATGCGCAAACCGCGTCCTTATAATCAAGCCTTCGTTTTGGATTACGGATGGATAAACCTTATGGATACGCTGACGCGATTTTTTCAGACGACCTTGCAGCTTGCCGTAGTCGGCTTGGTGTGGCTGGTGTCGGATTTGATGGTGCGCTTTGCCCATCTGCCTGTTTCTTCGGGCGTATTGGGGCTGTTTTTGATGCTTGCGCTGCTGGGTTTGGGCGTGATTAAAACCGGCATGGTCGAGCGCGGCGCGAAATGGGTGTTGGGCGAGCTGGTGTTTTTCTTTATTCCGATTATGGTTTCCGTATTGCAATACCGCGATTTGCTTCTTTCCGAAGGTTGGCGGCTGGTGCTGACGATTGCGGTCGGTACCGCGCTGGTGATGATCAGCACGGCATTGACGCTGAATTTCTGCTACCGCTGGAAACGCCGCCTGTATAAAAAACTGCACGCCTGATAGGGAACAAAAATGGATTACGCCGCGCTCGCCTGCTTCGCTTGGACCTGCTTCGCCTATTTTGTAGCGAAAAAAATCTACCGTAAAAAACCACTGATGATTTTCTCGCCCGTCGTGACCGTCTCGGTCAGCACCATCGTCCTGATGCTGCTTTTGGGCATTTCCTACGACACTTACCACAAATACACGCAAGGCATCGTTTTCCTGCTCACGCCGGTAACGGTCGCCTTCGCCATTCCGATTTATGAAAACCGCGAAGTCATCCGCCGCCAGCTTCCCATCCTGTCGATAGCGATTTTGGTCGGTATGTTCGTCGGCGTGGCCAGCGCGTTTCTGATGGGCAATATGTTCCACTTCGACAGCGAAGTCACCAACAGCCTGATGGCGCGCTCGATTTCCACGCCGTTTGCCGTCGTATTGGCAAGTGAAATCCACGGCTCGGCGTCGCTGGTATCGCTATTCACCATCATCACCGGCTTCGTCGGCATGATATTCGGCGATTTGTTTTTGGCGTTCACCCGCATCCGCTTCCACACCGCCAACGGTGTCGCACTGGGCAACGCCGCCCACGGCTTCGGCACTTCCCGCGCCGGACAACGCCACGAAACCGAAGGCGTGATGGCGAGCCTGACCATGATTTTGGCGGGGCTGTTTATGGTCATCATCGGGCCGAGCATGGTGCATTTGGTGGTTTGGCTGATGGGCTGAACGGCAGTTTTATAGTGGATTAACTTTAAACCAGTACG
>NZ_KV821507.1:14023-18487 GCF_001815675.1 Neisseria sp. HMSC065D04 | reverse complement strand
CTTGTCCTGATTTAAATTTAATCCACTATACAAAGATATTGGAAACGTCGTCTGAAAAGCCGTTTGCAGGTTTTCAGACGACCTTTTTTTGAGTTTGCCGCGGATATAAACGTTGACAATGACAAAATATTAATACTATGCTGAAGTATTACTCACTAGCGGATATATTATGCAAACAACTCATCCGAACCCATCCCTCCGTCTCAACATCATCGGCACAGGCAAAGGACTGCCTTCGCGGCTGGTCCCTTCCACCGAAATCGATGCCCTGCTCGGCATCAAAGAAGGCCGCACCGAAAAACTCAGCGGCTTGGCGCAACGCTACTTTCTGGCAGACGACGAATCTGCCGATGCGATGCAGCTTCAAGCCGCAAAAAATGCGCTGACGGCGGCAGGCATCACGATTGACGATGTGGATTGCGTCATCAACGCTTCGGGCATCGACCGTCAATGCATTCCCTTCAACGCCGCGCATACATTGCGCCTGCTGAAGCCCGCGCGCCCGATTGCCGCATTCGACGTCAATATGACCTGTTTGTCGTTCTTACGCAGCTTGGATTTGGCGGATTCGCTGTTACACAAATATCCCACTATTTTATTGATCAGTTGCGATGTCGCCTCTGTCGGCTTGGACTGGAACGATTTTCACAGCTCGACCATTTTCGGCGACGGCGCGGCTGCGGCAGTCATCAGGTCGTCTGAACGCGGCGGCGTGCTGACAAGCAAATTCGAGGTACATCCCGAAGGCTACGAATTCTGCACCATTCCTGCGGGCGGCTATGAAAACCACCCGTCCAAACATCCCGAAAGCTATGTCTCCCAAGCGTATTTCCACATGAACGGCAAAAAGCTCTACAAACTTGCCGCCGAAGCCATACCCGGCTTCTTGGATGAAACGTTGGCGCAGGCGGATTTGACGTTGGCAGACATAGACTGGATCGTTCCGCATCAGGCAAGCCGCGGCGCTTTGCAACACATCATCAGTCGTCTGAAACTCGACCCCGCCAAAATCGTCGATATTTTCAATACCCACGGCAACCAAATCTCCGCCTCCATCCCCTCCGCGCTGCACCACCTGCTGACCGACTTCCCCGTCCGATCCGGCGATAAAGTTTTGCTGTTCGGCACATCCGCAGGCGTGGGCTTGGGCGCCTTGGTTTGGGAAAAACCATGAAAAAGGCCATCGTCACCGGCGCGACCGGCGGACTGGGGCGCAACCTTGTGCAGACGCTGCTTGCCCAAGGCTGGCAGGTAGCCGCCTGCGGGCGCAATGCCGAAATCGGCAAAATGCTGGGTACGGAATTTCACGCCTTCGATTTGTCCGACCGCAATCAGACCCTGAAGGCGTTTTCCAATGCCGATATCGTGTTCCATTGTGCCGCGCTGTCCTCGCCGTGGGGGCGTTATGAAGATTTCTACCGCGCCAACGTGACCGCCACGCAAAATGTCTTAGCGGCGATGCGGCAGCACCATATCGGCAAGCTGGTACACGTTTCCACGCCCAGCATCTATTTCGACTACCTCGACCAGCACAAAGTCCCCGAAACCTTTATCAGCCGCCACTTCGTCAACGACTACGCCTACACCAAATTCCTTGCCGAACAAGAAGTCGCCGCCGCCACCGACCTCTCCAGCGTCATCATCCGTCCGCGCGGCATTTTCGGCGAATACGATACCGCCGTCCTGCCGCGCCTGCTCAAAATCTCCGAAAAAGGCTTTCTGCCGCTGATTCGGCGCAGCGGTCGCGAAGCAGGCGGCGCATTAGTGGACGTGACCTACGTCGGCAACGTCGTCCATGCCCTTCTGTTGGCAGCTGAAGCCGATGTGCCCCGCGCCATGCCGTTCAACATCACCAACGGCGAGCCGCAGACCATCGCCGCACTCTACCGGCAAATCATCGATACCCTGCATCTGGGATGTCGTCTGAAACCCGTCTCCTACCGCCTGATTGACAGCGTTGCCCGCCTACTGGAAATGCAGGCTCGGCTGACCCGTTCCTTTCGCGAACCCCTCGTCACCCGTTACAGCATAGGCACGATTTCCTTCGACCAAACCCTAGACATCAGCCGCGCCCGTTCGCTGCTCGGCTACGAACCCCAAATCAGCGTTGCCGACGGACTGCGGCAATACGCCCGCTCCTTGAAAGGCTGAAGCTATGGACATCCGTTTCTACCACACCGGCTACTGCACCCATCCCGAATGTATGGTCGAACGGGGCGGCAGCCTGCGTAAAGCAGCCTTTCCCGCCATGACCGCCCACATCACCCACCAAGGCGGCAACCTGCTGTTCGATACCGGCTACGCACCCCGCTTTTTCCAAGCCTGCCGCCGATTTCCCGAAAAATTTTACGCGCTGACCACGCCCGTCACACTCAGCCAACCGACCATACGCGAGCGTTTGGGCGATGCCGCGCACGACATCAACCAAATCTTCCTGTCCCACCTGCACGCCGACCATATTGCCGGCCTCAAAGACTTCCCCGACGCAGAAATCATCCTTTCCCGCGCCGCCTACGATTTTGTTTACCGTACCGACAAACCCGAAAGCCTGACCAACCGCATCATCGAAGTCAAACAAGGCTTCCTGCGCGAGCTGTTGCCCCAAGACCTGCCGCAGCGCGCCCGCTTTATCGAAGATATGCCCGAAGTCCGCCTTGACGAAGCGTTTTACCCGTTTGAACAAGGCTACCGCATCAGTGCCGATTTGATTGCCGTCGCCCTGCCCGGCCATGCCGCCGGACAATACGGGCTGATAGCCGGAGAATTTTTCCTGATTGCCGACGCCGTTTGGCGGTTTGCGACCATCAGCCACAACCGCCGCCCCAACCCCCTTACCGGCCTTATCGCGCAAAACCGCAACGCCGTCCAAGCCACCATAGACCGCCTGCAACACCTCCACCGCCGCAACCGCGAAATCATCCTCGTTCCCAGCCATTGCGAACCCACCTTGCGGCGCTTGGGCATGGAAGGTTTGGATTAAAGCAGGTCGTCTGAAAACCCGACGAGCAAAGCCCCTCAACTGCACAAAAGAACACACCATGAAACCTTCAAAATGGCAAATCCTCAAATCCTTTTTCCACACCCGAAACTACACGGAACGCGCCGCCCTTGAAGCACACCAGCAAAAACAGCTCGACCGCCTTTTGACAAGCCACAACAGCCGCTTCTACCCCCACAGCGCCAAGCTGCAAGACTACCCCGTTATCAACAAACGCATCTTCATGCAGCATTTCGCCGACATCAACGCCTACGGCATCAGCGAAAAAGATGCCCTCTCCGTCGCGCTCAAAGCCGAAGAAAGCCGCGACTTCAGCCCCGTTTTTCAGACGACCTCGGGCAAAGAAATCACCGTCGGGCTTTCCTCCGGCACCAGCGGCAACAGGGGCATATTCCTCGTTTCCCCCGAAGAGTCCGCCCTGTGGGCAGGCTATATGCTCAAACGCATGCTGCCCCGCCCCTACCTCGCCCGCCACAGCATCGCCTTCTTCCTGCGCGCCAACAGCAATCTCTACACCGCCGTCAAAAGCCCGCTGATACGCTTCGAGTTTTACGACCTGCTCGAAGCCTTGGACGAGCACATCCCAAGGCTCAACGCGCAAAAGCCCACCATCCTCATCGCCCCCGCCCAAGTATTGCAGCAGCTTGCCCGACACACCGACCTCGCCATACACCCCAAAAAAATCATCTCCGTTGCCGAAGTTTTAGAACCTCAAGTCAAAACCCGCATCGAACAACGCTTCGGCACGCCGGTTCACCAAATCTACCAATGCACCGAAGGCTTCCTCGCCCACACCTGCGCCCACGGCAACCTGCATCTGAACGAAGACATGGTCTATATCGAAAAAGACTGGATAGACCGCGAAAGCGGCCGCTTCGCCCCCATCATTACCGACTTCAACCGCAAAAGCCAACCCGTTATCCGCTACCGCCTCGACGACGTTTTGATTGCCAACGACGCCCCCTGCCCCTGCGGCAGCGCATTCGCCCGCATCAGCGCCATCGAAGGACGCTGCGACGACATCCTCGACGCACGCACGGCAAACGGCGAACCTTACGCCCTCTACGCCGACTTCATCCGCCGCGCCATGATTTCAGACGACCTCATCCAAGAATACCGCGTCGAGCAACACGGCAAAGCCCTGCACATTTTCCTCACGCCCGACACAGAACAAACCCGCGCCGCCACCACCCGCAACCTGGACCGCCTGTGGCAGACGCTGCAACTTCGCCCCTTTGATTACGTTTTCCAGCCGGAACAAACCCGCCCCCTGCACCAAAAACGCCGGCGCGTGACGAAAATTTCCCCTTATAGCAAAAATCCGTAATTGTTTTAATGCGTTATCTTTCCAAGCCAAGACAAAAAGGGTCGTCTGAAAAATTTCAGACGACCCTTCCAGTAAAAAGAAAAACGCCATACCCGACCTTACCTTCCTATAGTGGATTAAATTTAAATCAGGACAAGGC